>JAJDEK010000156.1 GCA_029259875.1 Planctomycetaceae bacterium | reverse complement strand
TCCTTCTCAGATCCTTCAATTTTTACCCATAGTCGCAATTGTGATTTTCTTTTACTTGATAATGTTTCGTCCTCAGCAAAAAGAACGAGCCCGCCGCGAGAAGGCATTAAACGTATTGAAGAAGAATGATCGTGTTGTCACTATTGGTGGAATTATTGGAACGATCGCCAGCATTGCTGACAAAGAACAGGAAGTGGTATTAAAAATTGATGATAATTCTCGTCTGAAAGTCCGTCGCAGTGCAATTCAAGGGCTCTATGAAGAAGAAACAAAAGATTCAAAATAGCTTCACAGCATCGTATAAAACTCTTTGAGATTTAGTGTCTGGCACAGTAGGTGTCAGTTTAAACCTTCATTGCCGAGTGAATCGGCCTATACAAAAAAATAGCATAGTTTTGGGACTAATTGAATGACAGGGATTGATTTCCACTCAGCAGGATTAATTGCTGCGGAAGCAACTGGAAATGCGACATCAAAAGTATCTGGTGGGTATATCTTACTCGTTATTTTTGTCGTATTTGTTTTACCATTCATCTTGGGAGTCATCATCGCACGTGCTCTCAAAATGAAGGAATTCTCGCGGAAAATTGGTCTGGTACTCTTTGCAGCTGTGATTGCTGCCACTCCCTTCATTTGGCAGATTGCCAATGGTAACGATTGGCGAAACGCGATTCGGCTTGGAATTGATCTCGCCGGTGGTTCGAATATGGTGTTCGAAGTCGACGAAGCCGGAAGCGAAAAAGAACTTTCGAATGATGTAATGGATCAAATGGTGGGAGCCATTGGACGTCGAATCAATCCTTCCGGTACGGAAGAAGTGACAGTCCGCAAGGTCGGGCAAAACCGGATCGAAGTCATTGTTCCCGGAGCAGATACCGAAGATGTTCAACGGATTAAATCACTCATTACACGTTTGGGAAGTCTCGAATTTGATATTGTGGCGAATCGGCGCGATAATGCTTCTATTGTAGCTCGCGCATCAGAGAGTCCTGGTAAAGATCTTCGGGATGGCGAAGGACGCGTGATTGCCAGTTGGCGTGAGGTCAATGGGGATGATTCATATACAGAAGACCAGATGGTGTCCCGTCCCATTACGCGAGAAGACGGGACTCAAGGCGAAGAAGTTTTGGTCATTATCGAGCCGAATGAAGAAAGACGTGTTACAGGAAAGTATTTGGTACGTGCGCGGCAGTCAACCGATCAAAATGGTTCTCCCGCAGTCTCTTTTACATTTAATGCGCGAGGAGGGACTCTTTTTAGCCAGTTAACATCGAAAAATCGTCCTAGTAAGGATGGATTTCATCGGCATTTAGCTGTGTTATTGGATGGAAAAGTTCAGTCTGCACCACGTTTAATTACTACGATCGGTTCTGAAGGACAAATTACAGGTCGCTTTACACAGAAAGAAATTTCTTCCCTGTTAAACGTTTTAAATGCGGGGGCATTGGAAGTTCCTTTAAAACCAGAACCTGTCTCAGAGTTTTCAATTAGTCCTCTCCTGGGAAGTGATGTTCAGGAAAAGGGAAAACAGGCAATTATTATTGCTGCGTTTGCCGTCATTGTGTTCATGCTGATTTACTATCGATTTGCTGGTGTGGTAGCCAATATCTGCTTAACTTTGAACTTGTTACTGGTGATGGGGTGCATGTCGTTTATCGATGCGACATTTACCCTGCCCGGGCTGGCAGGCCTCGTCTTAACAATTGGTATGGCCGTTGACGCCAACGTGTTGATTTTCGAACGAATTCGGGAAGAGAAAGCACGCGGTTCAAGTTTGAGAATGGCGATTAATAATGGTTTCGCGCGTGCTTTTACTACAATTATCGATGCTAACTTAACCACTCTGATTGTAGCAGTCGTGTTATACATTATCGGAACTGACCAGGTCCGAGGTTTCGCAGTCACATTATTCATCGGAATTGTGATGAGTATGTTTACTGCTTTATATGTCGGTCGACTCATCTTTGATGTTTTTGAACGTAAGCGATGGATCAGCGATCTGAAGATGATGAGCATTGTTGGGAGTACAAACATTGACTTCATCAACAAGAAAAAGATCGCCGCTTTTTTCTCAGTCGTGTTGATTTTGATCGGAATGGTCGTTGTATTCACGCGTGGTAAAGAGAATTTTGATATTGATTTTACTGGCGGGACGATGGTGACGTTCGAGTTTGAAGATAAACAGGAAATTGATGCGATACGAGGTTTATTACAAAAAGAGTTTGGAAACAGTTTAACACTTGAACAATTACAGCTATCAAACGATCCCGGTTCTGATGGACGTTATTTCCGTTTACGCACGACATTGAACGACGCTGACACGGGAGATGAGAACATCAAAGCAACTGACTCTATTAGAACTAAGTTAGATAAGGCATTTGAAGGTACTGCTCAAAAGTTACGAAAAGTGACTATGGATTTTGGAGAAATCAAGAAGCTCGAAGGTAGCGAGAATTCTCCGGCGGGGGCAGAAGTCGAACTTAGTTTTAGTGGCGATCTAAAAACTTCCACTGTCGATACTTACTTGAAAGAAGCCATTGCATCGATCGAGAATACAGATGGTTCTGAAAAGTATGAGCGTATTCCCGACATTCAGTTGAGTGGGGTCTCTTCCGATGCGAAAGAAGGTGACACAACTGCCGAATCGAATCGCTTTAAAAAAGTGATGGCTCAGGCCGGTCCGGATTTGTTAGTTGATGACTTAAAAACGGCTTTAGTTGCGATGCAAGATGTAATGGCAACCACAGCGATTCTGGATGAAGTTAACAGCTTCGACAGCTCTGTCGCAAGTGAGATGCAGGAATCTGCGATCATGGCGATGTTGATTAGTTTGATCGCGATTGTGGCGTATATCTGGTTTCGATTCCAACGAATCACATTCGGTCTCGCGGCTGTGGTTGCGTTAATCCACGATGTACTTGTCGTCTTAGGCTTAGTGGCTTTGGGAGCTTATCTGAGTCATACTCAATTGGGACTTTTGATGGGCTTGAATGATTTTAAAATCAACCTGCCTATGATTGCGGCATTCCTGACGATTGTTGGTTATTCGTTGAATGATACAATTGTGGTCTTCGACCGTATTCGAGAAGTACGTGGCAAGAACCCTGCTCTTACCACTACGATGGTGAATACAAGTTTAAATCAAACAATGTCACGAACCTTACTCACATCAATCACAACCTTAATCGTCGTCTTGATTTTGTACGCCATAGGTGGTGAAGGAATTCATGGTTTTGCTTACTGTCTGGTTCTGGGTGTGATTGTTGGAACTTATAGTTCTATTTTTATCGCCAGCCCTGTATTGGTCTGGCTGATGAATCGTCCTGGAAGCCCAACAGCACGTGCGACTCAGCAAAGTGAACGGCAAACAAGTGCCAGTAATAGTTAGTGGTAGCCGTTTGTTCTAAAGCATAAATTCGAAAAAGAAACAATTTAAAAGCGATTCTGATTTTATAATCAGGATCGCTATTTTTTATGCCCCTGTTTATATGTAGGCTCAACGAACTTTTTGGCCATCCACAAAGACTGCTTCAACGGAACCAGGGAACGTAACTCCTTCAAAAGGAGACCAACCACATTTAGTTTTCATATCCTCACGTCGAATTGTAATCGGCTGTTTCAGATTGAGAACGGTCAGACTTGCTGTATATCCGGCTTCGATTTTTCCGAACTTTTTGGGAGCGACATAGGGATTAACAAAATTTCCTGGGTTTTCAGAACAAAAGCAAGCTGCTTGCTGTGGAGAGAATTGTTGATCCAGAATCAGCCAGGTTACAAAAGCACCATATGTATCCAAGTGAGGTTGCCCGGAAATCCCCTGCTCGTTTTCTTCCAAAGTGTGGGGAGCATGATCGGTAGCGAGATAGTCTAAAGTGCCATCATGCAGCGCATCCAGCATTGCTTGACGATCTGAGACTGTGCGTAATGGCGGATTCATTTGCATTTTTCCACGATTTTGATCAGTCAGGTCAGATTGATCAAAATACAAATGATGCGGGGTTACTTCGCAGGTGACATTCACGCCACGGCTTCTCGCTTCCCGAATTAATGGTAATCCTTCTCCTACCGAGTAATGACATAACTTTCCATTGAGATCATATTTCTCAATCATTTGGAGGGCAAATCGTGTAGCAGAAATCTCACATTCGGCCGGTCTTCTCTCTTCATGTGAGGCTGCATCAGCATGGTTTTCAAGCAAAATAGGATCTTCACAATGAAAACTTACATTAGCGCCACGATAATAGGAGAGGGTTTCATCAAGTTGCTCAAGAGTCTTGAAATAAAGATCTCCCACGCTGGGGCCCATGTAAGCTTTGTAAGGAACCGCAAATGAAAGTGGTTTCGTTCCCGGTCCGATGCCTGCATACAGGGTGAAGTGGATCGAAGGATTTCGTTTTGTCAGATGGAAAGTTTTTTCTTGGTAGCTTTCATCTGTGATTGGTGGAATGGGATTATTGGGCATGTCAGCAACATGGACAACTCCTCCATTGATTGCGGCTGCACTTGCGCTGCAAAAATCTTCTTTATAAATTTGAGACTCGCCAACATCATCTCGGGCATGAATATGGATATCACCCATGCCGGCAAAAATAAGGCAATGTTCTGAAAAAGAGAAATCTACTTCACCCAGGTTTGAGCCCACCTCAACAATTCGATCACCTTCGATTCGAATTTGGCTGTTCAATGTACCTGAAGAACTAACAAGAGCTCCTTGTATGATCATCGAATTGAAGTCATTCCGTTTCTGCAAGTGTAGTAATACTTCGAGAATTGGCCTGGAACAGGCTACCAACCAACAGACATATTTGTTTCGATTGCCAGTTGGGCTTCATGTAGATCAGATCCTGTATCTCTCATATACAATCTGATGGCATGCACTTTGTCACCGGAAGCGCGGAAAAGACACTCGCGAGCCATATCACAAGGTTCTGTATGCCCTTCAATACCCAGCAGACGCTTTGAAATGACCCACATGTCACGCGGACGTCGAGTGACCCGCAGGATCTCATCCTCAGGATAATTTTCCTGAGCAGCATTTTCCGCTTCCTCTTGAGTATTTGCCCAACCCACCATGATATGTGCGTTTGTTTCAATCTCATAAAGAGCCATAATTCAACTCCAGTCTGAAGAATGGAAAAAGTGAATTTGTAACGAGCGACGAGGAATAAAAGACTCTTGCAAGCTTGTCGTGGTAGTATATGAACCCGTAAGTCTGAAATCGAATAATTCCTTGCTCAATATTATAGCCAAGGAAGAATCAGGGGGAGAGTGTCTTCTTGAAATTGTTTCAAGAAAATAAGAAATCCCAATTTATAAACTGATTTTCGTCTTTTTATAACAGCTCAAATTTGGAGAGATAGGGATTATTTCTTGTTAATCTGTGTCGTTTTCTTGCATGGCATCCCATTTTTCTTCGGCCGCACTTTTTCGCATATAAAAAGGAGTTAATTCCCATACCTCATTGAGCGAATCATATTGTGCAGGCGGAGTTTTCTGATGAATTTGGGCTGTGATTAGCGAGATTTTTGTTGCAGTCGGATTCCAGCATTCCGGTTCTAATATTCGACACTCGGGTACAGAGGAAGTCTCAAGTAACGCAATTCCAGGGCCATTTACTGTGTCACCTGGCTTGAGAGAGTGGCAAAACTGACTAATTTCCCCCAATGTTATCTCAGATGTTCTTTTCCACTGATTATCCGAGATCTTCGCATACTTGCCGACAAAAAGGTCGCCTCGTTGCGCATTGGAAATTACATAGGTTTCGCTGATTTCTGGTGGGCAATTGAGAGCAATCGCTTCAAAAGTATCAATTCCCAATACAGGACAAGCGGTTACGTATCCGAACGTTTTTGCAAAAGTGGCTCCGATTCTCAACCCAGTAAAACTACCAGGTCCTCTGCTGACGCCGATACTTGTAATTTGGTTTGGCGCTAATTTCATTTGATTTAGTAGGTTTTTTACTTCAGCAACCAGAGTTTGCGCATGTTTTCTTCCCTGCTGTTGTAAATTGATTTGTACAATTTGCTGTGCAGAACTGAAGATTGCAATCGAACCGCGACGTTCGGAAGTCTCGATACCTAAATAAAACTGGGGATTTTCCACGTTGACTCAAATAAAATACATCGATATGGAGATGCAACTCCGTTAAAACCCGGTAAAGTATGACAAACTCCCTTTTGGGAGCCAAGTCTCTAATCTGGTGATTTTCAGAGTCTGCAACATAAAGAAACTCTGAATTTTGATCAAGACTCCAGGTCAAAGGTAGAGTTCTAGATGTTTCTCACCGCAATTTCGTTTGTTCTTGTTGTAAATTAAAAATGATATATATTAAAAAATTGGGATCACTACTGAGATCATTTGATCTGAAGACCAGCGGCAAATGGTTTATTCTTTCCTGTTTGATTGGAATCGTTGCAGGATTTGGGGCGATTGTCTTCGATGCTCTGATACAGTTGGTCGAACATTATTCCCTTGTCGCTGTGGCAGGCTTTGATGACCCGCAAACCGTAGGCGAACACACTATTTTTGAATCGAACGGACACGTGTCAAACTTTTCACCTTGGTTAGTGTTGCTCATAATCACTTTGGGAGGGTTGGCTTCAGGGATTATCGTGTACAATTTTGCTCCAGAAGCAGAAGGCCATGGAACCGATGCTGCCATTGATGCCTTTCATACGAAACGTGGGATCATTCCTCTCCGCGTTCCGATAGTAAAAACGATTGCTTCCGCGCTGACTTTGGGGACGGGAGGATCTGGCGGACGTGAAGGACCTATTGCACAAATTGGTGCCGGTTTTGGTTCTTGGGTTGCAACAGCTTTAAAACTTTCAGCACGTGATCGAAGGATTTTGCTTGCAGCAGGAATCGGAGCGGGTATTGGAGCCATTTTTCGTGCTCCTCTTGCTGGTGCGCTATTCGCTGCCGAGATTCTATATAGTGACGCAGACTTCGAGTCTGATGTAATTGTACCTGCTGCGATGTCTTCTATTATTGCTTACTCTGTCTATTGTCTTTCACTACCTGCGGAGCTGCAATTTTTACCTCTCTTTGGCAATGGTTTACACCATAGTGTCGATTCTCATGCAGAATTAATTCCCTATACAATCTTGTCAATTATTCTTAGTGTCTCAGCGGCATTTTATGTTAAGACATTTTATGGTACGGCAGGGTTGTTCAAAAAATTGCCAATTAAGCCTATGTTTAGACCAGCAGTTGGAGCTTGTTTAACAGGACTGGTGGGGATTGGGCTGTATTATCTTTTTGGCAAGGATTTGCGTGCATTAGCAGTTTTGTCAACGGGATACGGTTTTCTTCAAGATGCATTGACTTCCGCAAAAAGCTTGGGAATTCCACTCCTGCTCTCAATCGCGTTCGTTAAAATATTTACGACATCATTGACGATTGGTTCCGGAGGATCGGGAGGTGTATTTGGACCATCCATGATCATTGGTGGTTGTATTGGCACAGCGACCGGCCTCTTTTTTCAACAGCTTTGGCCTGATTTAATCACTCAACCAGAAGCATTTGGTCTCGTTGGAATGGCTGGCTTCTTTGCCGGGGCTGCTCATGCGCCGATATCGACGATTATCATGGTTTCAGAAATTACCGGGAATTATTCTTTGCTGTTGCCGACCATGCTCGCATCAACATTATGTTTTGTACTTTGTCAGAAAGTGCATCTCTATCAAAAGCAGTATCCCAGTCGTCTTGATTCACCCGCGCATCGCGGTGACTTTCTGGTTGATGTTCTTGAAGGCAGTCGTATTTCAGATGTTTTTGATGCGGGAAGAAAGATACAGTTAATCTCTGAATCCAAATCATTAGATGAAATCGTGCATTCCCTGGCTGGAACTCAGCAACACTATTTTCCTGTGATAGATAAAGATGGGAGAATGGTCGGAATATTTTCTGAAGATGACGTTCGGGCTTATTTATATGACGAGACCATTTGGAAACTGGCCTTGGCACGTGATATCATGAAACCAGATTTTGCTAAG
Organism: Planctomycetaceae bacterium; assembly: GCA_029259875.1. Taxonomy (GTDB): domain Bacteria; phylum Planctomycetota; class Planctomycetia; order Planctomycetales; family Planctomycetaceae; genus Gimesia. The sequence continues at coordinate 2,138 of JAJDEK010000156.1, read as the reverse complement.
ATCAGCCCAGATGATGATTTGAATACGGCATTACAACGATTTACTGCAGTCAATGTTGAGGCATTACCTGTCGTGGATCAAAATGACCCTGGAATTCTGCTAGGGATGCTCACCCGCAAGGAGATGATTGGTTATTACAACCAGCAATTAATAAAACATAAACGTGCTGATGTAGAGAGTGGCAACTAGAGAACTCGCCTGAAAATACATCAGTCTTCATTGGTGCTTCGCATTTCAAACAGAAATCGAGAAGGAAGCGTTGGTTGTTTTTTCCCCCATTTTGTTCGCGTTGCAGCACGGCTCAATGTCAAATAATCCTTTGCGCGTGTGATGCCTACGTAAGCGATGCGTCTTTCTTCTGCAATTTCTGAATCAGTTCCTTCTACTGATCGTTTATGTGGTAAGAGACCTTCTTCCATTCCCACTAAATAAACACGTGGAAATTCGAGTCCTTTGGCACTGTGCAAGGTCATCAGTTTGACAGCGTCTTGTGCTAACTGATCTTCTTTTTCATTCAGATTATCCCGGTCTCCCAAAGCTGTCTCTTCTAGAAAACCTATTGGTGTTGGATCACTGGTACGCTGACAGTATTCTTTGATTGATTCAACGAATTGTTCCAGAACTATGATTCTTGACTGTTGTTGTTCTGATGTTTTGTATTGCTTCTTGATTTCTGATTCATAATCGATCTCCTTAACTAAGTCCTGCATGATTAATGCAAGATCACGGGGAGCTTGATCGAGACGCACGCGAAATTGTTTTAGCAGATTATGAAATCCATTTAAGGCAGTACTGGCGCGATTACTTAGTTCATTCGTTTTTTGTGCTGAGGCGACCGTATCCCAAAAATGCTTTCCCTCTTTTACAGATTGGTTCACTAGCTTTTCGATTGTGCTGTTGCCAATTCCCCGCGTAGGAGTGTTAATAATCCGTAGCATGGAAAGTTCATCACGTGGAAATGCCAGTGTTTTCAGATATGCCAATAAATCACGAATCTCTCGACGATCAAAAAAGGACTGGCTACCAATGAGTTGATAGCGCACATTGGTGCGACGTAGTTCTGTTTCAAAAACTCTAGGTTGCTCATTCGTGCGAAAGAGAATCGCAAAATCTCGTAAGGGAATATCTTGAGCTTCGTGCAGATATCGAATTTCACCAACCACTTTTTCTGCTTCGGTTAATTCATCAGATAGTTCCAGGAATCGAACGGGTGAGCCCTGTTTTTTGTGCGCGATCAATTGTTTTTTGTGGCGATCACGATTGTGTGAGACCAGACGATTAGCAATATCTATGATTTTGTCTGTGCAACGATAATTGTTTTCAAGTCTCACTACTTTTGCCCCTGGGAACTGCTGTTGAAAACCAAGTATGTGCCGTACTTCGGCTCCCCGCCAACCATAAATCGATTGATCATCATCCCCGACGACACACAAGTTCTGATGAGGTTTCACAAGCGATCGAATCAGATTAAATTGAGAGAGATTCGTATCTTGATACTCGTCAATTTGAACATACTCGAACTTATCTTGAATTCTTTTCAGCACTTCAGGGTACTTTGAAAAAAGTTCATTGGTCAACATAAGTAAGTCATCAAAGTCCACGGCGCCACTAGATCGCAATTTGGTCTGATACTTTCGATACGCCATGGCTGCCAGAAAGTCAAAATCATTTTCGGTATAATTAGTTGCTTCTTCGGGGGAAACATTAGACATTTTCCAACCACTAATACGTGTTAGTAGATCACCCGGACGCAGGCTTTTGTCAGTCACTCGTATATCACGCAGTGAGGAACGAGCTGCAGATTCCTGATCTCCCCGGTCATAAATGACAAACTTCTGAGGGTAGCCTAGCAGGGAAATTTCTTCTCTCAGAATACGGACACAAAGGGAATGAAATGTAGAAATAAATGGTTTAGCGGGCAATCTTTTACCCAATAGATCTGCCGTGCGATTCTGCATCTCGCGAGCTGCTTTATTCGTGAACGTGACAGAGAGAATTTTATCCGGCGAAATACCATTTCGGATGAGTTCTACCATACGATAGGTAATCACTCTTGTTTTGCCAGTACCCGCTCCCGCCAAAACGAGAAGCGGGCCTGATAGTGTTGTGGCGGCTTCACGCTGGGCTGTATTGAGTGA
>JAJDEK010000155.1 GCA_029259875.1 Planctomycetaceae bacterium | reverse complement strand
CACTCCTTATCCGCCCGAGCGGCATCGATTGCATGTTCGAGATCGCCTTCGGTACTTACCTCCAAGCCCCAGCCACCACCGATCAGCTCTGTGATATTATGGTATTTCCAGTCTGGAATATCATTAAAAGGCCCTTCTTGTAAGAAGCGTTCTGTTGTATAGCCTTTATTATTCAAGACAATCACTATCGGATTGAATCCCAGCTTCAGAGCTGTCGATAGCTCCAGGCATGTCATCTGAAACGCACCATCACCCACAAGGACAATCGGTCGCAGGTTCTGATTGGCTACTTGAGCGCCGAGGGAAGCCGGTATCGCAAAGCCCATCGAAGTGTAATATGCAGGACTAAGAAATTTTGTATGCGTGCTGATCATCAAATCAACGGCTCCAAACAAACAATCTCCCACATCAGTCACCACAACTGTCTCATCGCTTAGAATCTGATTGATACTCTCAAATAAATGTTTTGTCGTCATTCGTTTTGAAGGCTTAACAACGTAGTCCACAGCATGCGGACGAACCTTATCCGGAATTTTGCGAACGACTACCTTCAATTTCTGTTTTTCCAACTCAGTTACAAAATCCGAGAATATCACATCATGAAAATGATGATAGCTTATGCGTAGTTTTTCACTCGTTGCATAAATACACTTGCCGGGATCAAGGTGTGCCGTGTAAATTCCCAGGTTAATGTCCGTCATAAAGGTTCCCAGAAGAATGACACAGTCACTTTCTTCAACATAGCGTTGTACTTCATTTCGACCCATTGCGCCTTCATAAACACCCAAATAAAGCGGATGCGATTCACTGACAACCGACTTACCCAAAATGGTGGCGCACATGGGAATCTGGTGTTTTTCAGCAAATTTCAAGACTTCTTCGCGTAACCCGAACCGGTGGATTTCTACTCCGGCAATGATAACTGGTTTTTTCGCTGCCTGAATCAATTCCGCTGCTTCCGCAAGTGATTCACGTAAAGCGTGTTTGTTACTCGTTGGTTGTTTATCGTTAGGAATATGCGGGATGATCGCTTCCTTATGAACACAATCGCGCGGTAGCTCCAGATAAACAGGTCTTTTATATTTCACACAGGCTTCCAGGCAGCGATCAATTTCTTGAAAGGCAGTGATCGGATCATCAAGTAATGCCGTTGCGACTGTGATTTTTTCAAAGACATCTCGTTGTGTGTGAAAATCTTTAACACGGTGATGCAGCAGGGGGTCTGTTTCTCGTTCTGTCATACCCGGCGCACCGCTGATAACGATTACAGGAGACTTCTCTGCATACGCTCCCGCGATGGAGTTACACAAACTCAATCCACCAACACAGTATGTCACGCAAACAGCTCCTAGTCCATTGACACGCGCATAGCCATCGGCCGCATAGCCGGCATTGTCTTCACGTGTTGTCCCCACTACTCGGATAGGGCTCTCTTCAAGCATGCCATAAAATTGCAACACAAAGTCACCGGGGATTCCAAATAGATCGTTAAGGCCATAGTCCTGTAAGCGTTGAATCAAATAACTGCCGATGGTGTGCACTTTTCCGTTATTTTTTCCGGAAGAACGTTTTGTTGGTAGTTTATTTGTAGAACGGGACTTATTGCTGACTGATTTTGACTTGGAATTTGGTTTTTGAGCTGTCATTTCAGATCCTTCCTGCAAGAGAGTAAAGTATGAGCAGTGTGGAAGCCTATCATGAGATCAATAATCATTATATCACTAGGATGGCACAGAATCAGGACGTTTTTCATAAGTTGTTGTATAGAAAAGTGATACAACTAGATTGACATCCTATGGCTGAATAGCAATCGCAATAGTCTTACGTTTTTAACGCCGGATTAGTTTGCGAATTCCCCGTCGCTCAGCATGTTTTACTGGACCGGAGTCCTTTGAAGGAGCTGGGTGAGAGAAGTCTGGGGCATCACTAAACTTTCCCCAATAGCTTTCTAACAGGCGGTAACAATCCAGATAACGCTGAGAGTCCCAAGCGAACGAGAGAGTTGATACCAGTTTCGTCATCTGTCTGTCGTCTTCCGGGGAGATTTGATGAATCTGTAAATCGACATCATCAATCCATAATTTGTTGGCCCCCAGTTTTTCGATCAAGATATGCGCATTCTTGATTTGATCAGTGGGAATATCTTTTACCCGAAACAAGTATTTGCGCCATTGGTGATCGACACCGATGATCGCCGATTGCACTTTTAACTTTCCATTCTGTTCCGCTTCCAAAGCAATTCTGACCTGCATTGCTTTCGCATCGGTTTTTAACCAGACGCTCATGTTGAGATAGCGGCTTTGATTTAATGGGATTTCATTTGTTTTCAAAGAACTGTTTCCCGGCCTTTGGTCCAGAACTAATGATACCTTGCCGGAATGTGCTTCATTTATATCCAGCGTCCAAGACTTGCGATTTTGATCCTTGGTTTCCCAGCCTGCCAGAATATAGTCTCGGGCAGCACCTTCTTCAAAGTCTGCATGCAATACGACTGCCGTTGTCTTTTCAATTGATTGATGAAGCTTGCGTAAATGATGTTTCTTTTGATTTATTTTTGCATGCAGATCGGTTAAGGCGCTTTCGTCTACTTTACATATAACAGATAGAATTTGTACCTGCGGATCCTGAATTTCAAAAGCCTGAAAATCAAACGCATCCAGGGAAACGGTGTGCTTTCGTGTTCCCTTTAGTGAGGTGTTTGTTTTAACAGTTTCACCATTCGCTAGATGAATGATGCCTGCTTTGGATGGCACGGTCAATTCAACAGTAGCCTGACAGGCATATGGGAAATCGTTAACAAGATAATAATAGGTTTTATCTTTTCCACGTGATAAACGAGTGATGACTGGCTGTTCCGCTGTTTCAACAGTTTGAAACGGCCTCGCAGGTAACTTTTGAAGTTGTGTACGAATGGAGCGAGTTGAGTGTTCTTGGCCAAAGGGAATTGTCCAGCCACCATCGAAAGTTACATACGGATCCAGTGTCGCAATTGAGTGCACATAACGAATACGGTTAGTGGCACCTGCCGGTGAAGCTTGAGACACGAGCCATGTAAATGCAGGTTGCCAAGGCGAAATTAGATCGAATTCGGGAATTCGCACTTCAATGGGAGAGTGATAATATAAGGCGCCGTTAATCCGGGTCTTGAAGGAATCATCAACTGTTGGATGATTATTAAGTACGTGTGTTATAGATGACTTTTGCTGACTTGAATGGTATAGGCTCGGTCTTAAAACGACACCGTTACTGATCTGGTGGTAATCTGAAAAATCTAAGCCCATTGCCATTAGGACAGGGTGAAACTGTGCCCCTGACTTTAATAAAGAAACAACATCACCTTCTTTGCTATGTGATGGTAATAATTTTCTGGCGGAAAAGATCATGCGGGCATCTGGTCGTTCTTTTAAAAGAATTTCAGCCAAACGTTGATGCAGTTCTTTAATTTTCTGGCAGCGCCATTTTGTCCATTGTGGAAGAGCGGATGTTGTCAAAAACTGATAACGTTTTTCATATTTGTAGGAGTCGAGTGTTTCAGGTATTTTAACTCCGGTTTCTTTTTCAAATCGTGAAACTGTTTCGTCATCATACCCCCAATTTAAACCAGGCAGTTGGAGGTAACCATTTAAGGTTAGTTGAACGGCTACTCCTTGAAATGAAGAATGTTCTTTATAGCGAGTGACTAATTCGCTGAAAATATTTGCAATTTCATTCTGCACACGTGGATTTAATGGATTGTAAAAAGGAGCTTGTCCTCGAGTTGTACCTTTAGTGTCACGCCAGGTTTGACCATGTAAATTTATCAGTTCGATCCCCACCGTTTTTTCGGGTTCTTCTGTAATTACTTTTTCCAGTGACGGAATCATCGAAGAAAATTGTAATTCTGGTATCAATGCAAGATGTTCCCGATCAAAAATTCGAAACAGCAGTTCCAATACGTCTTTTCGATAGAGATCTTGTCCTGAAGAATGATACACACCGGAATCATAACGGGGAGTGGGTACTAAATATTGTGAGGGATAAATCGTACTGCCATCTGCTGAAACAGCCATCAAAATGCTATTAAACTGATGGTAGTTCAGATAAGCGGCGAGTCGATTCCCCGCTTCATAAAAAGTCTGCCAATCATCCAAGCTCCGGTTACTATTGGGATCCAGCACTTGTGTGGCACCAAAGATTTCAGGTAATAGAGGCTTTTGCAAATAAGGTCCGACAAGTCGTTTCTTGTCTGATTGAGTATTAACTAATGGAGAAGGGGTTCTTTCAGAAGGTGTGAATTCATAAACTTTTACGTGTGCAAGTTCAGTCGGTGTAACCGAACCCAAGCTGTGGAATAGGATGATGGGATTATTGACGCGAGGCCAAAAAATGACTTCTGACTGTGCATTCTTTAACTTTCCCTTCAATGAATCCTGTAAACCAGAGCTCGATTGATAAACTCCTGAATCGACACCAACGGGTACTAGTTGCCCCGCGGCATCAGGCTCAAGAATACTGAAGCCTAGCTTTGATTGATGCTGGATGGGATAAGTAATAACTAGCTTATGTGGCTGGTTTAAATTTTTGATTTTGAGATGATAGGCTGACCATGGCGGGGAAGATATTCCATTTATAGTTGCACCTGGAATTGACTTAAGCAGTGACTTGAATGAATTTCGAATCCGTTTATGTGGCCGACGGATAATTAGCTCATGGTGATTTTGGATACCATTCAAATTAAGTTCATCAACGAGAGCTAGAGAAGTGTTTTCACGAGATTGAAGTGATAGACTTTTCTTTGCGGGTGAGATGACTACAAATTGAGCAAATGACTGGTGCCCCGTATCCATTTCCACGACCAGATCATAGGCTCCTTCAGTAGGCGCGTTAACTGTAAAGGAAAGCCCTTCTTTCAGAGTGGTGTTCAGATTTTGCTGTGTTAGTTCGACAGAACTAGAAGAAATGCGTTCTTTGGTACGAGATCGAAATAATGACCATCGCATTTCAGAACCGATTTTAGCATCAGTAGTAAGTAGATACTTGGGGAATGCTTGAACTTCAATCCGTTC
>JAJDEK010000154.1 GCA_029259875.1 Planctomycetaceae bacterium | reverse complement strand
AAAATTAGATCCAGTTAGCGATAATTTCATAGATCACTTCTTCTTCCAGAGTCTCGTGTGCCAGAAGTTGGTCTACCAATTCTCCGATGGCAGACCAGTAAGCGTCATTCTGGAACATTTGATAAAGCCCCAGAGTTTTTTGTTCCAAATATTGCATTCTTACTTTTTGCTGAGGTAACAGAACAGAAGCTGCTTTCCACGCCTGTTGCCAATCTCCCGACCATTCTGCAACCATTGCCGGGTGAAACGGATCGCCTGTATGAATCATTTCTGCAACGGGCCCGGCCAGCGCGACGAGAACTGCTTTTTCAAGATAGGTTTTCTCGTCAAATACACCCTCTGGCCAAGAGATTTGTGCATCGCCAAAACGTTCGGGACCATCATCCCAGTCAGGGTCGATCGTGACGGAGTGAACGCGAGCACCGACATGAACTGCCATCAATACATGGCCTGCTTCGTGGTAAGCCGTTAATTCTTCAGTCACTTTGAATCCGTTTTGTTTTTAATAGATCTCTTGAAGGGTAATCGTGGCATTGTTGTGTTGATGTCGCTTGAATGAAAGCGAGTCATTGTGATCAATGAACAAGCTTTAATAACTGGGATTCATCAATTCATACCAGACTGAGTCAATTCTGGCTTTGTATTGGGTTTTCTCTTCTGTAGAATAAAAAGATCGATTTTTGGAATTTGAAGTCAGTCATTAAGAGTTTGAAAAGAATCTTGGAGAAATACTACACATGAATTTGATTCGTCAATTTATCACATTGTGTCTGTTCGTGACAGTTTCAATGCAAACTGTCCAGGCAGAGGTATACGATGTGGTCATCTATGGAGGAACTTCAGCCGCTGTGACAGCAGCAGTCCAGGCAAAACGACTAGGAAAATCAGTTGTTATTGTTTGCCCGGACCAACATTTAGGTGGATTATCAAGCGGAGGCCTGGGTTGGACCGACACCGGTAATAAAGCTGTCATTGGTGGACTGGCGCGTGAATTTTATCATCGCATCTGGAAGTATTATCAGGCACCAGAAACCTGGAAGTGGCAAAAACGGAAAGCGTACGGTGACAAAGGGCAAGGCACTCCTGCCATTGACGGGAAACAGAGAACAATGTGGATTTTTGAGCCACATGTCGCTGAGCAAGTCTTTGAAGACTTTGTTCGAGAATACAACATTCCCGTGCATCGCAATGAATGGCTGGATCGACAGCAGGGAGTGAAAATGTTAGGGACAAACATTACTTCCATAACGATGCTCAACGGGAATATTTACTCTGGCCTGATGTTTATCGACGCGACGTATGAAGGCGATCTCATGGCGGCAGCAGATGTCAGCTATCATGTCGGACGAGAGGCGAATAGCGTCTATGGTGAAAAGTGGAACGGAATACAAACCGGCGTTTTGCATCACAAGCATCATTTTGGTCCCAGAGCCGTTAAGCAAAAAATCAGCCCTTATCATATTTCCGGAGATCCTTCCAGCGGTTTGCTGCCCCGTATCAGTGGCGCGAATCCAGGGAAGTATGGTGCTGGCGATGATAAGATTCAGGCATATTGTTTCAGGATGTGCTTGACCAATCATGCTGAGAATCGTGTCCCTTTTCCCAAGCCGGAAGGCTATGATCCGAGCCAGTATGAATTGTTATTGAGAATTTATCAGGCGGGTTGGAGAGAAACCTTTGCAAAGTTTGATCCTATCCCCAACTATAAAACGGATACGAACAATCACGGTCCGATGAGCACCGATAACATTGGCTACAATTACGATTATCCCGAAGCTTCATATAAACGCAGAAAGGAAATCATCAAAGAGCACGAAACCTATCAGAAAGGTTGGCTCTATTTTATTGCCAATGATCCGCGTGTCCCAAGCGAAGTGCAAAAGAAAATGCGCGAATGGGGACTCGCCAAAGATGAGTTCACCGACAATGGAAACTGGCCTCATCAACTCTATATTCGCGAAGCCCGGCGGATGATGGGGCAGTTTGTGATGACAGAGAATGAATTGCTGAAAAAACGTCCCACTCCGGATTCTGTAGGGATGGGATCATACACAATGGATTCGCATAATGTGCAACGGTATGTCACACCAGAGGGATATGTACAGAATGAGGGAGACATCGGTGTTTCGACCCATGGTCCTTATCAAATTGCGTATGGCAGTCTGGTTCCTAAAAAAGGAGAGTGTAGAAATTTGCTCGTGCCTGTTTGTGTTTCCAGTTCGCATATTGCCTTTGGTTCGATTCGTATGGAACCGGTTTTTATGATTCTGGGACATTCGGTGGCAACAGCAGCCGGCATCGCCATTGATCAAAAATTGGATGTGCAAGATGTTCCTTACTCTGTTCTCAAAGAGAAACTGCTGAAAGAAGGACAAATTCTAGAAGCATCTTCCGAAGTGAAATATGGTCGGAATGGTGTGGATCCTACGAAGCTGAAAGGTATTGTACTTGACGATTCACAGGCGAAACTAACTGGAGCTTGGAAAACCAGTACGTCGTCCCAAAAATATATTGGTTCAAGTTACAGTCATGAATCTAATTCACAGGATGGAAAAGCGATCGCTCGTTTCGAAACGAAAGTACCGAAAGCAGGCCGCTATGAAGTTCGCTACGCCTATACTCCCAATAGCAATCGTAGTTCTAAAGTCAAAGTGTAACTCAAGCATGCGAACGGTAAAGCACTTCACACCATTAATCAGAAGAAGCGACCTCCTCTGGATGGCATCTTTATATCTTTAGGTGAGTACGACTTTGCACCAGGTCAGGTAGCCGTGGTTGAAGTGACGAATGAGGATTCAGACGGTTATGTAATTATTGATGCCGTTCAGTGGCTACCAGTTTCGAAGTAAATGAGATTCAGTTTCAGAAAGAGGAGTCAGCGATGCACAAGAAGAAAGTTTATTTGACTTTGTTGTTATGTTACGTTTTGACTTCGGTTACCGGGTTTACAGAATCTTCATTACTCGCGGCTGAGAAAGTCACGCAAGAGAACGTTATTCGTACAATGCGTAAGGCGAGCGACTATTATCGTGCTAAACTTGCCATGCATGGAGGTTATGTTTATTACTACACTCCCGACTTGCAGCAACGCTGGGGGGAAGGCAAAGCAGGGCCTAGCCAGATTTGGGTACAACCGCCGGGAACACCCACAGTGGGTTTGGCTTTTCTAAGTGCATATCAAGCAACGGGAGATCAATTTTATCTTGACGCGGCTACTGATGCTGCTTCAGCTCTGATATATGGCCAGTTGAAATCGGGAGGCTGGACCAATTCAGTTGAATTTAATCCAAAGAGTAAACTGACCGCTGATTATCGAAACGGAAAAGGGAGAGGAAAGAACAATTCCACCCTTGATGATGGTATTACCCAGTCGGCAATTCAATTGTTAATCCACGTTGATCAAGCACACAATTTCCAAAATCAAAAGATCCATAAAGCAGCAATGATCGCTTTAGATGCATTGTTGGAAGCTCAGTTTCCTGTGGGAGCTTTTCCACAAGTGTGGACAGGTCCAGTTGAAAAGATTCCTGCAAAAGCAGCTAACTTTCCCAAGTATGATTGGCGCACCGAAGGTCGTATCAAGAATTATTGGGATTATTATACACTGAATGATGGCTTGGCCGGCTATGTATCTACAGTCCTGATAGATGCCTATGAAATCTATCAGGATGAGCGTTATCAGCAAGCCGTGTTGAAACTGGGAGACTTTTTAATTCAAGCGCAGCTTCCCGATCCGCAACCTGCCTGGGCTCAACAATACAATTATGAGATGCAGCCTATATGGGCACGAAAATTTGAACCACCGGCAGTGACCGGAGGAGAATCTCAGGATGCGATCGAAACCTTGATGAAAATATATCGTTTCAGCGGAGACAAGAAGTATCTGAAACCGATACCAAAAGCACTTGCCTATCTAAAAAAGTCGCAATTGCCAAATGGACAATTAGCCCGTTACTACGCGCTGCAAACAAATCGTCCGCTGTATATGACAAGGAATGGAAAAAAATACAGCCTGACTTATGATGATTCGAACTTACCAAGGCATTATGGCTGGAAAATTGCTTCGCATTTAACGGAGCTTCAACGTGCTTATAATCTGATTAAGTCTGGTAAACAGAAGCAGGTTTCTCACTTAAAAAGGCGTAAATTATTACCACAGGTCAAAACAATTCTGAATACATTGGATGATCAAGCACGTTGGATTAGTGTCAGTACCGGGCAACGTCTCGTGGGACAGCCAAAGTTTCCAGTCAATAGTCGTTTTATTTCCAGTGAAGTCTTTAGCCAAAATCTGGAAATTTTAAGCGATTATTTACGGGCATTAAAATCAGATTAGTGTGGAATACCATTTAGATGAAAAATCGCGTTCATTGTGACCACTTTGGTTTCTTCTAGTTTGTGTCTGATAATATTAATACCGGTATTGTTTTGTGTGATCTCTTTCGCTCTTCTGATTTCGAGTCCCATCAACTTTGCCAGATAGACTCTATTCACAACATTATGCGCAATGACAGCAATGGTTTCACCCAAGTGTTGCTCTAGCAGATTCTGCATTGCTGGTTCTGAGCGGTTAAGGACATCGCCGTAAGATTCTCCTCCCTCGTACTGGTTTTCGGCAGGATCGTCCATGAAAGCCTGGTATGCTTCAGGAGATTCCTCCATGATAATATCCCAGGATTTTCCTTCCCATCGACCCACATCGCATTCATGGATTTCTGCAATTTCCCGAGGCACCAGACCAAAAGGCTGGCAGACAGCCAAAGCCGTTTCTCTGGCGCGCGTCATGGGACTACAATAAACATGATTAATGGCGCTATTCTTGGATAAGAAATCAGACAGAGCGATTACTTGTTTTTGCCCTGATTCGCTCAAGCTCGGATTGATGCCACAACCCTGCAGAATGTAAGGCCGTTGTTCATTTGGTGGCGTGGCACCATGCCTGATTAGAATCAGATTGGTGACATTCGGTTCGGGCCGTGGTATGAATTCTCTGTTATCCATGTAAAGTCCAGTAAGGAAATTCCATATTGTTGATCAGGACTGGTTTTTATGTTTTGCCAGTTTGATGGCTGCTTTGATCGCTTCCATGATTCCATTAGTATCGGGAACCATGTCCGTCCAGGCAATATCAAAGGCCGTTCCATGACTGGGACTGGTCCTGACAATGGGTAATCCCAGAGTGATGTTTACTGCTTGATCAAATCCCAACAGTTTAAAAGGGATATGACCCTGATCGTGGTACATCGCGACAACAGCATCAAATTCTCCGTTCACCGCTCTCCGGATGAGTGTATCTGCAGGCAGGGGCCCTGTGATATCGATGCCTGTGTGTTTTGCTTGCTCGACAGCCGGAGCGATGATCCGAGCTTCTTCATCACCAAAGAGACCATGTTCTCCCGCGTGGGGATTTAGTGCGCAAACAGCGACGCGGGGAATGGCAGCTCCCATGATTTTCATTAAGTTAGAAATCAGACGAATCTTGTCATAAATTTCTTGAGTCTTGAGTAAACCGGACACACTGGCAATTGAAGTGTGTAGCGTAGCGTGCACAATTCCCAGTCCGAACGGTGGTTTGATGACGTTACTGTGCGGTAGATAGAGCATCATCCCAAACTCATCGACCTGACAGCGGTCCGCCAGAATCTCAGTATGACCAGGATAATGGATGTTGGCGAGATGCAAAGCTTCTTTATTAAGAGGTGCGGTAGTGATGGCGTCAACTTGCCCAGACAGGCAATCGTCAATTGCACTCACCAGATAATCATAAGCAGCTTGACCGGATCGTGCATCAATCTGACAAGGAACCGCGTCGACAACATTGGCGTTCCCACGATCAATGCAGTAAGCCGTTTTCACTTTGAACTCAAGCTCGTCGGAAACACGGTCAATGGAAACTACCTGTAGCTCACTGTCCGAATGCTGTGCTGCGCGGATCAAGATCTCGGCATTCCCATAGATTATTGGACGACAGATTTCAAAGAATGTAGACGAACAAAAGAGCGCATCGATAAGCTGAGGTCCAATGCCAGAAACGTCACCCATGGTTAATGCAATATGTGGTAGCTTCATAACGTTTCGAAAATTTCACATTCGTTGAGCGGAATACCTTTTCGATCTTTTTCAGAGAGAATTGGTTCCGTAGTCAAAGGCCAGTCAATTTCCAAGGCGGGATCGTTCCAGAGCAGAGTTTTTTCGTTTTCAGGAACATAATAATCACTGCACTTATACATAAAATTTGCTTGTGGACTGAGAACATAAAATCCATGAGCAAAACCAGCTGGTACAAATAACTGCTGATGACTTTCCGCAGTTAATGTAATTGAAAATGATTTGCCAAATGTGGGAGAATTTTTTCGCAGATCAACACAGACATCAAAAATTTCGCCCTCTACAACAAAAACCAGTTTTGCTTGAGGCCGTTTGATCTGAAAGTGCAATCCTCGCAAAATTCCAGCAGATGATCGCGATAAATTGTCTTGGACAAATGTTTCGTTTATGCCTGCTTCCTGATAGCGGTGTTGCTGATATGTTTCTTTGAAAAAACCGCGTTCATCTGAATAAACTCGAGGCGTGATGACTAATAAACCAGGAAAATCCGTTTGTTGTATATCCATAATTCGATAGCTGTTTCGATTTCAGGGTAGATTGTGGCTGCTGTAAATCAGGTTTTATCTGGAAATCTTCGAGGAATCATAGCGGATTTTCTGTTGTATGAAAGCAACGTAAGAGTCTGATCTAATAGATTTGAGAACCTTTTTAAAGGGTTAAATACGTCACAAGTCTAATTTTCAAAGGAATTTAGAATAACAAGTAACTACGTGGTTTTTTGTCTTTTTTCTTGAAAATGGTACCCCGTATCGCGTATCCTATAGTCAACATTTCTTACCTAAGAAGTAGATCCTCTTTTTTCGTTGCAAATGATTTATGAAGTTAAGCCATTTATTGAACAGGGATGATGCAGCTAATGCATTGCTTAAACGCATTTTAAGTAGTGTGTTGGGGTGCGCTCTCGTTCTAATGGTTTCGCAAGTGACTGCTGAAGAAGTCAAAGTCAGAAAACCAGTTTCTCCGGTACCTGTGGCAAAGATTTCAGAGGTCTTTTTTAAGACGGTCCCTGATTCATTAGAAGATCTGCAAGAGATTGAGAAGCAGGTTACTTCTCTCACGAAAGCCTCTATCTACAGCACTGTTTCAGTTCGTGTGGGAGATGCTCAGGGAAGTGGTGTCATTATCGATCACAAAGCCGGATACGTCCTCACCGCAGCACATGTAATCGGGTTGGCGCAAAAAAATGCGACTATCATTTTACACGATGGTCGAACTCTCAAAGGGAAAACGATGGGGTTAAACCGGGGAATGGATGCCGGTCTGATCAAGCTCGTGGATGAAGATAAAGCCAAGATCAGTAAACTCCCCGTGGTGAAGATGGGAGATAATTCCAAAGTGGAGCCAGGAGACTGGGTGATCGCCACCGGACACCCAAATGGATATCAGGCAGGACGTCCCCCTGTAGTGCGTTTGGGTAGAATCGTTTCCCAAAAGAAGCATCTTCTTCAAACCGATTGCACACTGATCGGCGGAGATTCTGGCGGGCCTCTCTTTAATATGAGCGGAGAGGTAATTGGCATTCACAGTCGGATCGGACCTTCAACAAGTTGGAACTTTCACATTCCTGTGTCAGCGTTTCAGAACGATTGGGAAAAACTTGTATCCGGAGAGATGTGGGGCGCAAAGCCTTTAGGACAAAATGCTGTTTTGGGAGTTAATGGAGTCAATACGGATCAAGGGTGCAAAGTGGTAGGAGTCACTCGAGGATTCCCAGCACAAATCGCCGGAATAAAAGAAAACGATGTCATTATTCAATTAAATAACCAGAGAATTACGGGGATTGAGCAACTGGCTGAAGTCGTTCAACGTTATAAGCCTGGACAATCCATTCAGATTAAGTTGATTCGAGATAAGAAAACAATGTCGTTCGAAGTGCAATTGGCAGCGAGAGACTAACTTAAATGCCAGGACACGCTGAGATCTTTTATTCTGCTTTGAATTTAAGATCGAAGTTAGAATTATGTATAAGGAGAAGCTTTTGAACCCGGATCAAAAAAATAGAGATAAAGAATCGACTAGTCGATTCTTAGTGATACTTTTGATCATTCCGGTTTTCATGGGATGCTTTGCTTCTTATGGCTATGCCTGGGATCAATTACAGCCAAGTCAATTGAAGGGTGGCTCACAGATTCGTAAAGCCTTTCGTGCTGTGGTTTCCACGCCTCGATCATGGACGGTGCGAGTACGTTCAAATGGAAAAGAAGCTTCTCTGGGGGCTATTGTCGGCTCAGATGGTTGGATTTTAACGAAGGCCAGCCAACTTCAGGGGAAGGTCACTTGCGAGTTGGCAACCGCCGAACGTTTTGAAGCAGAGATCATCGGTGTAGACGGAAAACTAGATTTGGCTCTGATTAAGATTGATGCTCAGAAGCTTCCTACAGTCAGGTGGCGGTCAGCTTCAGATCCCAAAGTCGGACAATGGTTGGCAACGCCTGGTTTAAGTATGTCACCTGTGAGTGTGGGCGTACTTAGTGTTTCAAGACGTACCGTCAAGCCTGCACCTGGAGTTCTGGGAGTACAAATCGGTGACGCCGAAGGCGGAGCTTTGGTGAAATCAGTGCTCCGGGAAAGTGGAGCCGAGCAAGCAGGTCTGAAAGCCGGTGATGTGATTTTAAATGTTGCTGGTGTCGAGATCGAAGATGCGAATGCCCTCTCAAGTTTTGTTCGCAAATTTTTGCCTGGTGACCGTGTCCTTTTGAAAGTACTAAGAGAAAAGGAAGAACTCACAGCAGAAGTCATCCTCACAGACCCACAAATGCTGATTTATGATCGCTTACGGGAAATGCAGAAAAAGATGGGAGGCGCGTTGAGTCGCCGTAAAACAGGATTTACAGAAGTCTTTCAGCACGATGCCGTACTTCGACCGGAAGATTGTGGCGGAGTCATTGTGGACCTTAAAGGGCAGGCGGTAGGCTTGAATATTGCGCGTGCCGGAAGAACGAAGTCCTTTGCGATCCCAGCTAACCACGTCATTCCGATGATCGAAAAGTTGAAACTGAAAAAGTATGCTCCCTACAATCCACTGAAGG
Source organism: Planctomycetaceae bacterium (assembly GCA_029259875.1). GTDB lineage: Bacteria > Planctomycetota > Planctomycetia > Planctomycetales > Planctomycetaceae > Gimesia. The sequence continues at coordinate 1,205 of JAJDEK010000154.1, read as the reverse complement.
ATGCTAAGGAGCAAACAGTTTCAACCGGCATGTCATCCTGATTCCATGAACGTATATTGGCGGTCAAGTTGTTTTCGAAATTCCTTGACTGCCAGCTTTTGAACTTGGTTTGTTCTCTGGCTCCCAAGACAAGCGGCACCTCGAATCCCGATAATGTCAGGCGAAACATCCGACAGCATCTCAAGGTTTTCATAAGTAATCGAGCCGGCCAAAGCGATCTTTAAATTGTGTGACTGTGCCCGATCAACGAGTTCTTGTATCTCTTCGAGAGACAGACTGTCCAACAGGCTTTGGCCTTGCTTGAGAAAAGTATCAATTAAAAACCCTGCACACTGGCTTTCGATGGCTGCTGTGAGAACTTCCTGTGGTGGAATTGCGTTTGCCTGTTTCCAATCTGCGTAAGCCACAGCGATCCACTGAAAAGTTGCTTTGTTATTTTCTTCGATCTGCTGTTTCAAATTCACCCAATCTGAGTACCAGTTGTGTTTCTGGGCTGTCTCTGATAATCCCATTTTCAGGTAAGTAAACTCTGCAGGAATTATTGGAATAGAACGTTTTTCTTTCCATTCTACGAGTTCACCCAAGGCTAGACTTAATGGGACTTTTACAGGTTGATCGAAAAAGTAATCGGATATCGAATGGAGTGTTTCTTCATTGACCATTCCCAGAGCACCATTTGAAGGTTCCTTAAGGTCGAGAATATCACACCCGCCATTCAGCGCAGGTAGAATTTCGTCTCGATTCCTGATACTGACGAGAAGCTGTACATGCTGTGGATTCAATGCAGGACCTTCCTGGAGCGTTTAAGGGCTGTTCTTTTCTGGTGACTTTTTACCCGGCTTATGACGCAAGGCTTTGCCTGCTAAACTGCCGGTAGGAGATCCCGCATTGATGGCCGGTTTTCCATTTACGAACAGGTAACGAATGCCTTTGGAATATTGGTGCGGGTCATCAAATGTCGCCAGATCGATTAACTTTTTTGGATCAAAAACGACAATATCTGCATATGTTCCTTTGCGAAGGTAACCTCTCTCTTTTAAGCCTAGGATATCAGCGGGCAGACCGCTTGCACTTCGAACTGCGTGTTCCAGTGGGATTACCTTTTCCCGGATGGCATAATAACCCAGCTTTCTAGGAAATGTACCGTATTGTCTTGGATGAGGTCGGTCTGAACCTGGCAGGTAGGCACGTCCGTCTGATGCGGT
>JAJDEK010000153.1 GCA_029259875.1 Planctomycetaceae bacterium | reverse complement strand
AAAGAGTTGAAATCAACTCCTCAGGCTATGTCCGCCACAGAAAAGAAACTCGGTGATCTTGCTCAGCAGTATGAAAAACTGGTTGAGTTGGAAAATGATCTGCTCAATCTGAATCGGCTTGCCAAAGAAACGAACCACCTTGCGAACGATTTGCTCGCCTTCAATGACAAAGTAGAATCTGCAACACAACAGCCACAAGCAAAAACAAATGAAAATCAACAAAATCCGAATCTACAAGAAAAACAGCATCCGGAAAAACAAAATCTATCACCGGAAATGGAACAGGATCTGGCCAATTTTCAAAACGAACTGAAACATCGCCAGTCGCGACTATCGGAGGATTTAGACAATTTACTGAAACGCAGACCAGAGTTGGTCGATGCGGCTCGGAATTTTCAGTTAAAACAACTCGATTCACTGGTGAAACAAACTTCTCAACTTGTCGAGCCACAAAAACAGCTTGCCCAGGCAATGCAGCAACAGGCTCCTTTAGCCGCCAATAAACCTGCCACGAATGGTCAACAAAAACAAGCAGCTCCACAGAATGGCAAGAAAAACCAAGCTTCTGCACCTGGAGAACCGAGTCCTAAGGCGTCTGACATCCAAACGGCAGCAGCCGGCCCTGGTGATTCTGAACCGGTGAAGACAGCGCAAGCGACTGAAACCAAAATGAGTCCTGCGAATGCCCCTAAGGAAAAGAATCAGACAGAGTCCGTTCTCGACTTACAAAAACAACAACAAAAATTGGCGGCAGCTGCAACTAATTTTGTATTGGAAACAGCACAGCAATTTGGCCCTGAATCGGAACCGACCCGCAAAGCATCACAACTGGCTGAAGAATCAATCAAAGCACAACAAGCAGCAAACACCGGTCGCCTACACGAGGCAAGCCAGGCAGCCAGTCGTGCAGCCAAAGTTGCTGAAGAAATCATGGATGCCCATCAGGCACAAAACAAAGATCAGACAGAGCGAGACGCCTTTCTAGAACAAGCCGAGAAACTTGCAGATATGCAACAGGAACTCGCTGGAAAACTGGAAAAGGCGTCCACATCCGAAGCCTCACGTCAGGAGGCTCTTAAAAATTCACAGCAAGCCCTGGCACAACAAACAGAGGCATTGTCTAAACAGTTGGCAGAGACCTCACAAAAACTAAACACAGATCCGATTGGATTGAAAAAAGAGGGGCAACAAGCAGGACGTACCCAGCAGAAAATTGCAAAAGCCAATCAGGAAATGCAGAAAGCAGTAGAAGATATCTCAAAAGAAGACCTCAAGCGCGCATCTCAACAAGCGCAGCAAGCAGCCAAAACGCTGCAAGAAGCTACGCAACGAGCTCAAAGATCGGGATCGCAGAAACCGACAGACTCTCCTGTACCTGAAAAGGTTGGTAATCAAGTCACCGATGCCGCGATGCAACTGCGTAATGCACAAAAACAACTTGAACAAACCCCTGATTTTAAAGGCGGAGATCAGACAATGGCTCAAAAGAGCCAAGCGAAATCCGGAGATTCGAAGTCAAAATCAGATCAGAGTCAGTCATCAGAGCAAAAAGAATCTCAAGCCAGAGATCAGAACAAACCGGAGAACACAAAGCCCGGCGATGACGCGCAATCCTCGAAAGAACAGGTTGCTCAGAATTCGAAAAATCAAAGTGAACAAGCGAAATCGGGAAAGCCTTCCAAATCCTCTTCATCAAAAAAAGCGGCAGAAGCGCTTAAGCGGGCAGCAGAATCCCTTTCTCAGGCTGCTACAGAATTAAAGTCAAAGGCTCAGCAAGGCTCGACTCCTGGCAAAGGACAGGAATCACAGACCGCTTCTAAAAATATGGCTCAAGGAAAGGGACAAGGCCAAAGTGAAGGTGGTGGTTCCCGAAACAGCGTGGACTTTTCTCAACTCAAGACAAAGTTAAAGGCGATGTCTAATCGAAACTGGGGAGAACTCCCTGGGAACCTGGATACGGAAATCTTGCAGGGCTCACGTAGCAAAACCGATCCGGAATATGCGCGTTTGATCAAACATTATTTTGAAGCAATTGCCAAATCCAAATCTGATAGCAAATAAGCATTGAATTCAAAGCTCAATGACAGGAAATCATCTATGTTCCGCTTGTTGGTAGTATGCATTGTTCTTGTTTTGTCTGTACCCACACAATCTCGTTGCTGGGCTCAGGAACTGGATCAACAAAAAAAACAGCTTGATGCCGGTATTCAACAGGCGGTTCAGTTTTTGTCAATCTCACAGCAGCCTTCAGGAGCCTGGTCTTTCAATTCTTATGGCGAGTCAACGGCCGCGACATCATTGGCAATTATGGCATTTATGGCCGCCGGTTATGTTCCGGAAGAAGGCCCCTATGGTGAGCAGATTAATAAAGGAATTGACTGGGTCATTTCCCATCAGGCAGCCAACGGCTTGGTCGTGCACCATAAAAGCCACGGCCCGATGTACAGCCATGGCATTAGCACGTTGATGCTGGCAGAAGTGTCGGGAATGCTAAAAGGAGAACGAGAGAAAAAATGCCGCCAAGTTTTGGAACGCGCCATAAAAGTCATCATTTCTGCTCAGGACGTCTCAAAAGATAAAAGGAACGCTGGTGGCTGGCGTTATTCCCAAACGAGTAAGGACAGTGATCTCAGTGTCACAGGGTGGCAATTATTAGCCTTACGTGCCGCAAAAAATATTGGCTGTGACATTTCAGCAGACCATATCGACCGGGCGGTCGCTTATGTACGCCATTGCCGGGGGCGAAATAATGTTGGCTTTGCCTACCAACCTGGAGGGGCTCCCAGTGCGACAAGAACGGGTACGGGAATTTTGGCTCTGGAAATATGTGGGAAACATCATACACGAGACGCACTGGAGGCCGGCGATTACCTTATTCAACACCCTCTGAAACCCGACGAATTTTATTACTACTATGGAGCCTATTACTGCAATGTGGGCATGTTCAAAATGGGGGGAGAATACTGGAAAAAGACCCGAGCGGCAATTATTCCCCAATTGCTGGAAATGCAAAAGCATGACGGAAGCTGGCTCGCAACGAAAGGCAGTGAAAAGGGAGCAGGTAAAGTTTATGCCACTTCTCTCGCCGTCTTGGCTCTTGCCGTCGAGTATCAGTACCTGCCGATCTACCAACGTTGAATTGAGCAAGCCACTAACGAATTCGGTATAGATTACGTGCTAAAGATCAAAAATAGGTCAAGGGATAACACTCAGCTTGAATCTCAGCAAAAACTGAGATCTCTTTCTTAAACTACGATTTCTTGCTTTCTAGTATCTGGTTATTAGCATAAGAGTTAGCTCATTCAAACGGATCTGACTCGTCTCGAATTGACCTTGGAGAACCAGCAGATTACCCTTAGAATCCGTTTCCGAATATTATTGAATTCCCCCCATATATTAACACGCTTGGATACTGACTGTGCGGATTGCTTATTTAGATTGTTCCACTGGAATTAGTGGTGATATGACGCTGGCAGCACTGGTTGATGCCGGTGTGAGTGCAGAGCAGATTTGTGCCGGCATTGATTCGCTTGGCCTGCCTGGTGTGAAGCTTACCTTTTCCTCAACCATGAAAGGGGGCTTTCATGCAACGTCAGTTCAAATTGATCATCCGGAACAACACGCTCATCGCCACTTAAGCGATATCATTAAAATCCTAAAACAATCCGATCAACTCACTCCGAAGCAATACGAAATTTCACTCTCTCTGTTTACTGCAATCGCTTCAGCAGAAGCGAAGGTTCACGGCTCCACAATCGATAAAGTTCATTTCCATGAGGTGGGCGCCATCGATTCTATTGTCGATATTGTGGGAGTGGCAATCGGCTTTGATTTATTGGGAGTAGAGCAAGTTATCTCAAGTCCCATTCCCACTGGTTTCGGTCAGATAAAAATTGACCATGGAATTTGTACCGTCCCAGCACCGGGAACAGCTGAATTATTGAAAGGAATCCCTCTCGCAGATATTCCCATTGAAGCGGAGCTAACGACCCCGACGGGAGCCGCCATTATTTCGACACTCGTTGATCGTTTTTCCATGATTCCACCAATGACCATCGAAGAAATTGGTTATGGAGCAGGTACCAAAACGTTTCCGGAGAGAGCCAATCTTCTCAGAATCTTTGTAGGCGAACTAGCAACGACAAGTAACACTGACAACATTACCCTACTAGAAACTAACCTTGATGATGTTTCTGGAGAAATTATTGGCTATGCAAAACAAAAACTTTTGGAAGCGGGGGCTTTAGATGTTTATTCGTCTTCAATACAGATGAAGAAAGACCGTCCCGCCACTCTGCTCAGTGTCATTTGCAAACCAGAATCAGCGGACAAACTGGAATCGATTCTTTTTCAGGAAACAGAAACACTGGGTATTCGCCGGCATCTTTTGCAACGCACAACCCGGCCGCGCCAACAACATACGGTTAAAACAGCCTGGGGAAACGTCGAAGGCAAAATATCTCTGACGCAACATCAGCAATCACTATTCACTCCGGAATATGAAGCGTGTGCACAGATTGCAGTAGAGCAAGGTGTTTCACTGAGAACCATTTATCGTGCAGCAGAAGCCGCCTTTTTGATTGACAACAAATCGAATAATACACCGATTATTAACGATGCAAATGTGACCCACGACCACGACCACGACCACGACCACGACCACGACCACGACCACGACCACGACCACGACCACGACCACGACCACGACCACGACCACGACCACTGAATCTCTTTAAATATGATCAGGAAGATCATTAGAGATCGCTGCGGATCAATAATTCCGATTTTGTTTGGAAGTAAAGGATGACTTACCAATCATGTTTAATTTGAGTGACCCCAACGTCATACTGACAGGTGTATTGTTGATTGCAACTGCTTGGGCTTTAAAGAAGAATTTTCGCATGCAAAAGCGCGTACGCGATCGTGACCCATTAAAAGAAGCCCAACATTCAATTGCGCATGAAGAACAAAACCAAGTCAACCGGCTCAATCAAATTGAAGTCAAGCTCTTTGACTACGGCAGAGAAGTAGAAGCTCGGTCTGATAACCGTCTGCGTGTCCTTGATGAGTTACTTCAAGATGCAGATCGAGAAATCAATCGATTACGGCAACAACTGGCTCTGACACAACAGAATTCCAGTGAGGCTCCTGCTCAACCGGGACCAGATATTTCGATGTATGAGAACTCTCGAAAAATTGCTGCAACTCGGGAGCAAAGATCTATGATTGTTTACCTCAGCCAGGCAGGATTTTCGGCACAAGAAATCAGTAACTGCTTTCAACACAGTGTATCGGAAATAGAAACGATTCTGGCTGAAGAGAATGAACAACATAATACGGATGTCGCATAAGTTGTTAATTGCTGGATGTTGAAAACCTGATTACGCTGTGATCAGTTCCTGAACCGGCGCTGCTTCGATCAGTTTTATTTCCTGATCATCCAGGCAAGCAAGAAGGCTCTCTGGATTTAAACCCAAATGCTGATAAATCGTTGCCGTCAGTTCAGACGCGTGAACCGGACGGTCCACAGGAGCACTACCTCGCGCATCACTGGCCCCCACAACCTGTCCGCCCGGTGTTCCACCGCCGGCAATCAGTGCAGACCATACATGAGGCCAATGATCCCGACCTCCATAAGAATTGAGTTGAGGGGTGCGGCCGAACTCTCCTGTCGCAACCACAAGCGTGTCATCTAGCAGCCCTTTGGAAGAGAGATCGTCGAGTAATGTTGATAAAGCTTTATCAAACGCAGGTCCCAGTGAGTCCCGATAATCGTAAACTTTTCCAGACGTACCCGCTCCTGTACCATGACAGTCCCAAGACAATTGCTGGTGCAGGTCATCAAACAAATTGACGATCACACACCGCGTTCCCCGTTCGACAAGCTGTCTCGCCTGAAGCAGTAACCTGCCGAATCGCTGTTTTCCGTATTGTTGTTGGATTGCCTTTGATTCTCCGGCAATTTCAATTTCATACTCGCTCGTAGTAGATGATTCTACCACTGTTGTTGCAGGCTCAAATTCTTCGCCTAAAAACGTTGCTTGCTGTCCTCGATAGGCATTCACTCCCAATGAACCGACCAAACGTGGCAAGACAACAAAGGGAGGTGCATCGCCACGAGGGCCCCATTGCCTGGAAACGACGGAACCAAAACAAGGATAATTCAATGCGCCCCGAGACAATCTTCCTGTTTGAATTAGTTGATGACCCGTTTCGTGAATAGGAGCGGCGTCGTGGTACAGTGATCTTATAATTGAGAACTGCCCTGCGCGCTGGGCCAACTGCGGAAAGCACTCGCTAAGAAAAATCCCAGGAACGGACGTCGAAATTGCTTTCAGTGGACCACGAATTTCAGAGGGAGCTTCGGGCTTTGGATCAAATGTTTCTAGTTGGCTTGCGCCTCCTGTCATCATGATCAAGATGCAGTTCTTTTGTGAACGATCCCTCTTTGTAGCTGATAACGCGGCTCGCTCGGACATTGACAACCCGGCGAAGCTCAAACTTCCGACACGCAGAAAATCTCGCCGCGATACTTCAGAGTGATTTTGTTTGGAACGCATAAAAGATATTACTCACTACTTTACAGAAATTTGTGTTTTATTTTGGGGTGATTGCATTATAACAGGCTTCGACTTTTGGCGAAGATTTCCTCTCTCAGATTTCGAATTGTTTCAGAATCTTCGAAATCTAAAGCAAAAGTTCATGCAAGGTCTCTCATTTGGATGTGAGCACCACGATTCAAAGGGCTGACGGTTCTTATCGAACAAAATTTTCCGTAACCATTTTCAGTTATTATACTTGAAACATTTTCAACATCGAACGAATCCCGACAAACGACCGATAAAGTCGGCCCCCAGGAAGTCTGGGCAATTCCCTGAATTCCTTTTGAGATCAGCAGGTTTTCTAGCTCTACCATGCGGGGATGGGCAAAGATTTCCCCTTGGGCGGGCTTAAAAAATTCACCAACAGCGTGTCCAAACTCTGTCAAACCGGCGCTAAAACCTGCAAAATCTTGTGTCTTCACTGAAGGAATGAGCTGCATCAGTACAAGGCGACAGAGCTTGTCTGTGAGGGAAACCGGCATGGAACCTAACTTCTGAATGGCTTCCGCTTCAATGTTCCCGGAAATACCTGCTTGATCGGTGGGCGTGATCAATATGATTTTCCAGTCTGCTGGAAAATCAACACGCGCAACCAACGGGCTGATTTCACTTGAAATGTTCTTCCCCCCCTCGACAAGGAATCCACCAAATTCAAACCCATGTACTCCTAGCGCAGAGCGCGCCCCGCGATGAACACGTTTGGCCAATTCGATGGAAGAAAGCTCGTCTTCCTCAGACAACATCGAAATCGCGCGTGCGACTGCTAAACTCAACTGAGTTCCCGACCCAAAACCACAATGCATGGGAATCTCAGATTGTAGTTCTACTGAATAAAAACGCTCACGTGAGGCACCAGACAGATTCCGGCGAGCCATGTTGATCACATTTTCGATTTTTGAAAAGTAATTCTCACTACAAACAATGGTATCTTTTTCATCAGGTGATACTTTAACTGAGAGCGTCAATCGTGGCTCATCCACCATTAAACCGATGCCACCAAATTCCCGTCCTGCCAATGGGGCAATCGACAGCAACCCCCAGTGTAATCGAGTTCCCGTTGTAACAATCACTTCGCGTGACATGACAGATAAGTGCTTCTGAGAGTAGTTGAGTTGTTTGAACACGATATTTTTTACAAATCTAATTTAAGCATACGCTTTGGAAATGTATTCTTCCAGTAAGTTGAAAGCCGTCTGTTCTTCTGGGCCAGCAGTCTTTTTCACAATCTCTGCCAACGCGCGATATTGAGCCTGTAATTCATTTTCCTCAATTAAATGAATACGCGTTGCCAGAATCGCTGCTTCCAACACAGCGTGTTTGGCTCGATTGAGGCCAAAATAGTCCCGAATTCTGCCACCATGAACTACCGAAGCCTGCATCACAGATCGTTCGTCGGTCTCATCTATTGTATCGATTTGAAATTCATACCAGCGACAAGCTGAGCTGATCACGTCACCTTTAATTTGCACAGCAGGAAACGTTTCTGGAAGTTCATCCAACTGACCGATGGCTGCTTTTGCCAACAATAAAACATTGTCTACGACGTGTAAGACTCCACAACGGGTCTCTTTCAAATTACTGAAAGTCCGCGACGTCTGAAAAGGACGTAACACAAAATGCGTCATCTCAATATTGACCAGCGGTCCCATAGGAGCAATGTTTAATTCTCCCTGTTGGTTTCTACTGGTAACAATGCCTTCCAAAATCATCTAAGCTACTCTCTGAACAAATACAATGCCACATAATAAACCAATATCATAGTCCACAAGAGAGCTTGATGAAACTGGTGGCACCTTTGAAATTCAGTCCTGTCAACAGTTATCTTCAGGCATGAAAGAGTGGCTGGAGAGCATTGTACGATTAACGGGTAAACCCAACGTAGAAGCTGAAGACCTGCGTTTCGTCGAAAGTCTCTTTGGCCAATGGAACAGCAAAGTCTAAAGCCACTGGAACAGGTCCCATTGCAGGAACTGTCAAGCGAAGTCCGGCACCAACAGAAACACGGAACTGATCGAGAGAAACACTTTCTTCGACGGTACCAAAATCACTGAAGAAGACCATTTGAATCATCTCATCCGCAGTAATCGGAACCATGTATTGGGCACTACCCAGGAAGCTCCATCGACCACCAACGGCGATTCCATTTTCTCGTGGAGTGACTCCTCGGAATTCAAAACCACGGAAAGTCTGAAAACCACCGGCATAGTACCGTTCAAATACAGGAGTATCTGAATCTGTCCATCCCAGCGAAGCACTTAAAGAGAGAATGTGGCGTCCGCCACCATCGGGTCGTTTGTAGAGAGTAAAATACTGACTGGCATTTGTTTCCAGACGACTGTAATCAAAATCCCCGACAGCCTGTTCTGCTGCAAATTCGAGAATATGCCCTTCTGCAGGTAAAAATGCTGCATCACGCGTATCGTGTGTCGCTGCCAGTCGGAATGTATTCAAAAGGTTATTTCCCACAGACTGCTGAACGATGGGAGGCGTCGGCGTTCGTGGATTTCGCAGATCGACGTTTTCCAGACGGAACTGACCGTTGATTGACCATTCTTGGGTCAACTGCCGTCCCAGAGTCAAACGTGTACCAACGCGTTCTTCGTCCCAGTCTTCATAGAATCGTGTGAAGTAAAATCCACTGACTCCCAAACTAAAGTTGGTATCCAGGAAATAGGGATCAGTCCAGTTCACCAAATAACGACTGACTTGATCACCGGGAACTGCTTCCGCTCGGAAACGCTGTCCGCCACCGCGCCAGGCGGTACCATCCAAAAGATCTTCCATGCTGCGCGGAGGTCTCAGAATATCAAAGTTTTCTTCCTGCAGAACAATCGAACCAACAACACCGGCATCACTATTGACTCCCACACCGAACATTAAACGTCCTGTGCGGCTTTCGGTAGCATAAACATCCAAATCCACCCAACCCGGTTGTTGCTGCGGAAATTCGGTTCCCATGGGATCGCCTAATGGACTGTTTCCAAACAAGGGATTCAGAGGTTCCGGAATGCCGTTATCATAGTTTTGTCCACGGAATATTTTCTGTGTACGTTTTTGTTCATTCAAGATACCATCGTCATAAATTTGGCCACGCTCATAACTTCGATCAAGTTCATTATTTGGGACACGTTTTACATTTTGATCACGTTCATTATTTTGACCTCGCAACACGTCATCCTTACGACTGTGAATGACTTCACGTTGAGGGTCGACTTTCGTCACATTGATACGTGGCCCATTTTGACCTTTTTCAAAAACTTGTCCTCCTTCAACGCGACGTTTGCTCTTTTGAATCAAACGTTGATTCGCTAGATCACCGGGCGCAACAAGCAGAGGATTTGTCAAAACAGAACTCTTGGTGCGCGGGTTATCGCCAGCGATGTGTGGTGTAATCCGACGAATCCGATACGGTTTGTCTTCATTAATCTGATAGACCAGATCGACTTCGCCTGGTGCTTCTAAAAACCGGGGAACAGGATTCACTTTTGCAAATAAATGCCCCAACTCTCCATATTTTGTAGTGAGTTTATCTACATCTTTTGAAAGAGTACGGCTGTTGAAAAACTCTCCCGAGACTAACTTAATATCGTCGCGAATTTCATCTTCCGAGAAAATGCGATTACCCTTAATCAGAATATCACGAATCTTGTAGCGTTTACCTTCGTTAACCGTATATTCGATTTGAACGCGTGAACGATCTTTATTGTAGCCGACTTTTTCCTTAATTTTCACATCAAAAAAGCCCAGGCCATTATAGTATTGTTTGAGAGAGACTAAGTCATCTTCCACGGTTGAAGGTTCATATTTCCCCCCCAGAATACTAAGACCAAGAGGCGCTTTTTTGGTTTGCAGTTTTGTTTTGAGTACGCCTGAGCTGACAAATTTATTTCCCCGGAACTTAATTCCCGAAACAACAACTTTGGGCCCTTCTTTAATATCGAAAATCACTGAACGATCATCGGCAAGGCCACCTTTAACTAGTGTGACTTCAGCAAAACGATATCCGCGTTCTACGTAAAGTTGCTTAATTCGATGCACAGATTCCTGATTCGCAGAAACATCGAAGGGAGAGCCTACTTTTAATCCAGTAGTCGCCGCCAAACGTTTGGTTTTGATTTTCTTATTTCCACGAAATTCGACCTTCTCAACAATCGGACGTTCTTTGACTTTGAATATTAAAACCAAACCTTGTTCGGTTTTCCGATAGACGGGTTCAACACTGGAGAACCAGCGGGTCGCAAAGAGTAGTCGCATATCCTCAAGCACTTGCGTGCGTGAGGCAGGTCGGCCGCGTTGGCTTTTTGTCTTTTGTAAAATCGAGATCGCAGGAATGGACTCATTCCCTTCGACGCGGATATCAAAAAGCGGTTCATTCAACGAAATCGCGCTCTTTCTTTCTTCCTGCGCAAAGGCAGAGTTCATCAAGGGAATCATCCCGTTGATGCAAGCTCCGAACAAAATAATCTGTACCAGGATCAGGCTTAATGCCCATCGCAATGCGTTACCGCATCTGGTGCCAGACAAGACACCTCTTATCATGTCGAATCCAATTGTAATTTTTGCGAGAAAAGATACGAGGTTCACTTCTGTGTGACAGGTTGAAAATCTCTTTTTCAATGGCCCTGTGATCTCAGGGAGGAAATGAGAAAAGGGAGTGTTAGACAGGAAATGTTCCCTCTGGTTAACAGTGGGTTGCGTAGAAATAACGGAAATTGAAAAGAGCTGCAAGATGAGTTTTTCAATGACGATCAGATTTGATGACTTCGATTGAAAAAAGTATCTTTTATGGTATATCTACTTGTAAGACTTACAAATTTTGCTCTGCATAAAGCGCTTTGCGGGTAGAAAAAAGCGGAACTGTAGTGATCGGAGAAATAACTAGAAAAACGACAACCAGAACGACCTGCTACTTAGCCGTCGATTGTAAGTGACAGGCAACACAGGACAAAACCACATTGTTGACCGACACCCTATCCATTTCTGTCTGATACGATTGCTTTGCGTTCTCTGTACTCTGCGCAATCCAGAGGCAGGGCTGCTGTTTCTGTAAATTATTTGCTCCCACAGGGATATGATTTTCGGGAGTCAAAGCAGATACTCCCCATCCCATCAGAATCCCAGCAAAAAGAATTAACGCCGCATGCATGAGTCGCCTTTGATACAGCTTTGACTTTGCAGGCTGTTTTGTAAGTTGATTCGATTCTGCTTCTGCCCTTAATCGCGTTGCTGCCTGCTCCGCTATCCGAACCGTTTCCGCTGACAAAAATGGATTTCCAGCTTGTGGGAAATGAGCGGCTGATTTCTGATCCTGCATTTGATGAAGATCGGAACCCATCTCGTTGAAATCACTGTCATTCAAACTATCATCCAGAATCTGGTGAAACGTATCCAATGCAGGCGCGAGAGTTTCTTTCATCTGCCGACAACGAGGACACAATTCCAGATGCCATTGCAATTCTTCGCAATTGTGATCAGTAGGATGAGTTATTAAATCAAACGCTTCGTCACAGTTCATGATACATCTCCTTCCGAAGTCGAAGCTTCAGAAAAACGATGAGCCAATTGAAGCAATCCATTTTTTACACGTATTTTTGCTGCCGACAAACTACAATCCATGGTTAAAGCAATCTCAGTAAATTTCATTCCGCCGAAAAAACGCAGTCGTAAAGCATCGGCTTGAACTTCCGACAGTTCAGAAAGGTATCGAGCCAGAAGCGCAAATTGTTCTGTCTTCAAGGCGATCTCTAAGGGAGTCTCTGACGAACTGGGTTCTGGAATCACAACAGCATCAGTCATTGACGAATGAACAATTTCACGCGGTGAGCGCTGTTCCCGCTTATAATGACGACGACACAAGTTTAAAAAGATGGTCCAGAGCCAAGTCGAAAATGCAAATGAAGGATTATAGGACTCACGTGCAGCGAACGCTGACAAAAATGCTTCCTGCACTAAATCTTCAGCCGCCGAAAAATTCCCAAATTTACTCCAGGCAAATCGTAGTAGACGAGCACGATAACGTAACACCAACTCATCGAACAGGAGATACTCTCCTGCACAGACGCGTTTCATAATGGTGGCATCGTCATACATGAAAATCATCCGGAATTTTATGTGTTTCGGCTAAGAGAGCCAACGAGATCCGTTTCCTTCAATTTAAGCCATTCTCAATTCGTTAATTCTATCGAGTCTCTTGTAGACAATGCAACCTGAATCACTCATTCACGAAAGATCCTAAGCAGCAATTAGCCTTTGAGATCAGCCCCTATCTGATAAATTTCTTCTGTATCGAGCAGGAGATCATTCGTTTCAAATAGTTTTTGGATGGCGGCTTTGTGAATTTTCATTTTTGTGCCTCCCAC
>JAJDEK010000152.1 GCA_029259875.1 Planctomycetaceae bacterium | reverse complement strand
AATAAATGTTATCAATATGTCGCAAAAGGCAATAAAATGGCGAATTCTTAATAGTGACGTTCGTGTTCTACTATTGTTGCCACAAATCAATCAAGTTCTCTTTCGATTTTATTCTGGAATCCCTCAATGTCATGGTTTTCTAGGCAATTTGTCTTTATGGGCAGTCTCTTGGGCCTCTGTGTTTATTTCCCAGGTACAGTCTCTGCACAATCAGCGTCGACCTTACGACCTGATTATAATGTTTATAAAAAAGTCGCCGCCCCATTTTTAAAACGCTATTGTCTGAAGTGCCATCGGAAAGGAATCGACGATAATGAGTTCCGTGTCGATTTCGGTCTTGAAAATAAATTTTCTAATCCTGTAGCAAAAGGGAAATGGGGAGAAATCGTTAACGTGCTTAACGGGCATGAGATGCCGCCTGACGGAGAACGAAAACCAAAAGCAACAGAAGTCGCAAAAGTCGTTGACTGGATTACCACTCAAATGGTCAAAGCCGAATTAGCCAGTCGTGATTCTGCAATTGTGCTTCGAAGATTCAATCGAAACGAATATCGAAATACGATTCGCGATTTAATCGGTCTGGATTTTGATACGTCCGGTTTCCCACAGGATCCACCATCGGGAGGCTTTGATAATAACGGAGGTGCCCTGACTCTTTCTCCCCTGCATATGGAACTCTATTTGGAAGCCGCGCGTAAAATTTTAGATGAAGCATTGGTTGAATCAAAAGCACCACCTACTTTGAAATGGCGCATTCAGCCCGACTCAGGTGATTCCGATCGAAACCGTGTCGTCTACGATGGGCAACGAATTATTGTGAATGGAGGTAAAAACAAAGTTGAAAATGGATTTAAAGTAATTCACCATGCCAATTGGGATAAAAAACTCAACGCGCGTGACTTTCGCATGCCTCATGCCGGCAACTATATCATACGAATTCGGGCAGCAGGAAAAGTACCAGAGCGAAAAGCCGTGGTGGCGTCTGCCAAGCTTGCGCTTCAACATAGAATGGATCAGCAGAACCGCAAAAATCCACGAGGAGCAAAATGGACGAAACAACAGTTCGAACGGGACCTGAAACATTTTCAAACCGATTCGATGTATGACTATGGGTTTCCTCGTTTGAAGTTCACCCAACATTTGGGAGGACAACCTAAAGTCCTGGCTGAACTCGACATTGATGCCCCGCTCTCCCAGCCTAAGATTTATGAATTCCAAGGATTTTTCTCGACACAAAAAGCGGGTATCACCGTTGAATATGCTTATGACGTTCCGCGCGTACTGGAAAATTTTTGGATGCAGACGGGAGACAAGTTTGCGCGCCCCGAACTTTATGTGGACTGGATCGAACTGGAAGGACCCTATTATGAGTCCTGGCCTCCTTCAAGTCATAAGCTGATTATGGAAAACACAAACGCTAACTCACGAGACGAACGTCGGGCTGCCAGAGAAATCATTACGCGAATGATGAAACGTGCCTATCGTCGTCCTGTCTCACGGCAGGAAATTGAAGACAAGCTAAAGCTGTATGCTAAAGTACGAAAAGAGGCCCCTTCTTTTATAGAAGCCATCAAAGTACCTTTAACAGCAATTTTGGTTTCGCCTCACTTTCTTTATCTTGCCGAAGCCCCTCGCGCAACGACGACTCGTTCCACCAGTCAATCAACCGCGCGAAAATTGAATGATTATGAATTGGCTTCACGCTTGTCTTACTTTCTCTGGTCAAGTATGCCCGATGAAGAACTGATGAAAGCAGCCAATAGCGGAAATTTGAAACGGCCCTCTGAACTTACTAAACAGGTTGATCGAATGTTGGCCGATCCCAAAGCCAGCGCCTTGACGAAAAATTTTGCCGGTCAATGGTTGGGGTTGCGTGAAGTGGGAGCCAACCCACCTGCGGCCGATTTATATCCCCGATATGACCGACACCTGGAAACTTCAATGATCAAAGAGTCTGAAGCGTTCTTTGCAGAAATTTTGCGCGACGACTTAAATGTAATGAATCTGGTCAAGTCTGATTTTGTCGTGATCAACGCACGTTTGGCACGCTTTTATGGGATTCCGGGAGTGAAAGGCGACGATTTCAGAAAGGTGAGTGTTCCCGCTGGCGTTCACCGTGGTGGGATTGTGACACAGGCATCGGTTCTCACAACCACCTCAAATGGAACCCGGACTTCACCCGTAAAACGAGGGACATGGGTCATGAAAAATCTGCTGGGGATTGATCCCGGTCTACCTGTTGCGAATGTCGGTGATATCGCCCCTAAAGTTCCAGGCATCGATAAGGCAACGGTCCGCAAACGCTTAGAAATTCATCGAGAACTACCCCAATGTGCCCGCTGTCATAATAAAATTGATCCGCTCGGTTTTGCTCTGGAAAACTTTAATGCCGCTGGGGAATGGCGCGTGCAGGAAGGCTTTGGTTATAAAGGTCGCATTGGTCCCAACGATCCGAAAATCGATGCCTCGGCCAAGATGCCAGACGGAACACGTTTCACAGGAGTGGATGGTCTCCGTAACGCATTGATGAAACAGGATGCATTGTTTCTGAAATGTTTAAGCGGGAAATTATTTACTTATGCTTTGGGAAGAGAACTGGGGATCGCCGACAATCCCACTATTGATCAAGCTGTAACCGAGATGCAGAAAAATCAGTATACTCTGAGATCACTCATTAAGTTTGTTGTACTCTCAGAACCCTTTCAATCAAAATAAAAAAAATGACAATATTGTTGATCAAGCAATCGGAGGTACTCTGATGACTTCTTTTCCGAAGCAACCACTCTCTCGCAGACATATGCTAAAAGGGCTTGGTGTCTGTCTGAGCTTGCCATTATTAGATGCAATGGTACCTTCTGCATTTGCCCGCCCTTCCACATTCAAAGCCTGGAATCAGTCAGCCGGTAAGCATCCTCGCATGCTTTGCTGTTATGTTCCCAATGGTGTGAATATTTTAGAGTGGGTCCCCAAAACCTCAGGTAGGTCATACCAACTTTCACAGACATTGTCGGCGCTCAAAGCCCATCAGCGAGACTTTTCTGTCGTTTCGGGAATCGGGCATCCCGCCTCCAAAGGAGGACACTCGGGTGCAGATACCTGGTTAACCGGCGCCGATTTATCGGCAGTTCCTGGCAGCGACTATGCAAATACCATTTCTGCCGATCAGATCGTTGCCGAATATCATGGCAAAAAAACACGGTTTCCTTCTTTGCAAATTTCTGACTCTTCTGGCACAGGGGGCGCAGGGCATAGCCATACACTTTCGTTTGATCGTAGTGGTACTCCCATTCCTGCCGAGAATTCTCCACAGCGTTTGTTCGAACGGTTGTTTGTCCCCGAAACAAAAGCAGGTAAAAAAGCGACATTAAAACGTTATGCAGAACGAAAATCGATTCTTGATAGTGTGTTTCAGGATGCAACGACTCTGAACAAAACACTGGGAAAGAAAGACCAACAAAAACTAGACGAATATTTAAACTCCGTCAGAGAAACCGAACAACGTGTCACACGCCTGGAATCATGGATTGATATTCCCAAACCAAAAGTGGATTCTGTCGGATTACAACTGACAAGCCAATCACACAACGCCCATGATCGGCCGATGTGGATTGATGTGATGCTTGAAATTGCTTACTTGGCGTTTGCGACCGACGCCACGCGCGTCATCACATTTGAATGGTCGCGAGAAGCGGGTGGTTTTGGTGGCGGAGGCGAAAATCATCATGAACTTTCGCATCATGGCGGCGATGCCAATATGTTGAAAAAATTGGGAGTCATCGATCGCTTCCATCTCTCCAAGCTCGCACGGTTCATGGACATGCTCAAATCGACAAAAGAAGAAAACGGCAACATGCTCGACCAGACCATTGTATTATATGGTTCCGGTATGAATTCAGGGAAAGGAGGCGAACATTCTCCCAAAAACTTGCCGACATTGATTGCAGGCGGACACCAACTCGGTCTGAAACAAGGGCAACACCTCACATTTGATGTCGAGAAACATCCACCACTCAGTAATTTATTACTTTCGATCATCCAAGCGATGGGAGTGGAAGCCCCTGGATTTCAAGATTCAACTTCGACGTTAACAGGCCTTGTCTAATTTCAATTCATTATGAAATCCAAAGGTAGCAATTAAGGTCTAGATGGTTTTCATTTTTGAGAAGAGACACTCTTAAAGTGATAAACCATCCATCACCTTAAAGAGATACTGGCCGTAATTTGTATTCTTCAGAAGCTCGGCTTGTTTTGCCAGTTGTTTTTTTGTGATCCAGCTTTGCTGCAATGCGATCTCTTCCAGACAGGCAATCTTAAGTCCCTGACGTTTCTCAATCGTTTGAAAAAAATGACTCGCTTCTTGAAGGCTCTCGTGGGTTCCCGTATCGAACCAGGCATGTCCTCGCCCGAGAAGTTCTACGTTTAAGTCTCCACGTTCTAAATAGGCGTTATTGACTGTGGTGATTTCCAGTTCACC
>JAJDEK010000151.1 GCA_029259875.1 Planctomycetaceae bacterium | reverse complement strand
GCTGCAGCGTTGCCCCTCCAAACGGGTCACTTCCGGTACCACGAAATGTATGCCAATAACAGATACTGAACCGAAAAAGATCTCGCATCGATTGGCCTTCGATTACCTCTTCGGGGTTGTAATGCTTGAATGCAAGTGATTTTTTGCTCTGTGGGCCTTCATACTCAATTTTGGGGATATCTGCAAAGTATTCCATGATGCTTACCTGAAAAGTGGTTAAAACGTTTTACGACAGTCACTTCAAACAATATTCTAAACAGAAGATGTTTCTGAGAGTAGGCTCGGGAAGTTATTGAACAAACATAACAAAGGGATTTTCAAAGTGATCTTGCCTCAGAATTATCAATCTGGGAAACTTCGCAGCTGTTTGACCGAAAGTGATCCCATCCCCTTTCATTCACCCCGTCGAAAGTAACCACAGAGTAAATGCTCTGATTCAGTCTGTCTGAGCCTCTGTGTTTCATAAAGCAGTCTGACTGACGGCTTCTGGTAATGACATGTAACTTCTTAAAATTTATCATCTTATGTACTCTGTGCACCGGTTGTGTCTCAGGCTGGGATCAAACTGCGCCAGTCGTTGCCACAAATCCAGTTCAAGTTTCCGGAACAAATCAAGATGTTGTCTGGGAGCGGGTCGTAGATACGATTCATAACTACAAATTTCAGATCGCACGTGAAAACAAACTGGATGGCATGATCCAAACAGATTATAAGGTGGGCTCGAATTTACTCGAACCCTGGCATGGTGATTCAGTGGGGTTTGACAACAAGCTGGAAAGTAGCCTGCAGTCGATCAGACGCAGAGTTTTTGTAAGCGTCACACCTGTAGAAGGGGGCTATTTGCTAGGCGTAGAGGCCTTCAAGGAAATTGAAGACGTTAAAACTCAAACGTCAACCGCACCAGGAGGCGCGACTTTTGAGCAAGATCTTAGCTTGAGACGTGATCTGAACCTGGTTCAAGAGCAAGCTCAGCCCAGTGGCTGGGTCCCCCTAGGCCGCGATCCTGCTCTAGAACAGGACATTCTCGAAAGCCTGCAGGTTGCCTTTTCAAATTAGGAAGTCGCGATCGCAAAAAAGGACGCTGATATCTTCTAAAACTCCTTTGATAGAGGGAGTATTATTTACAGAGGATCAGTTTCCCATTCTGCGTAATTCGCAAGCGGTAAACGATTTCTCCATGCTGGATCAAAACCTCCTGATTGCCTTTAAGAATGGTTTCTGAGCTGATTACACCAGCAAGAGAATCTTCATTGGGGACGGGAGCTGGAGCATCATGGTCAAGATTATTTTGTTCACTCATTGGTCTTTTGATACCGAAAAAAAGAATTTTTTCATTGCACTACAACTCGCCCCAAGCATTCTTCATACTCAATTCAGAATGCCACTCATTGAAGTGCTCCACACACAAGTCCGCATGGCAAATTAAAGCATTTTCACATCAAAAAATGTGAAAAATAAGTCCCAATTCTACTTGCGAACATGATCACGGCTGACTAACATAATGAACCTGAGACTCAATGTCAACAAAGATTGATTATCAAGTCTCGATGAATCATCTAAAACAGCGACAAGACGGCTACCCATGTAGGTACGAGAGTATCTGATCACACAATACAAAATTGTTTGTGAGCACGTTGTCATCATCTTTTTTTAAGAGGAAGAAAAGAAATGGGACAACGTACCCCAAAATATCGAGCCCTTGGTAAACACAAACATGGCTTCACACTGATTGAGCTCCTGGTAGTCATCGCCATTATTGCGATTCTAATTGCACTTCTCTTACCTGCCGTTCAGCAGGCACGTGAAGCGGCTCGCCGTAGTCAATGCAAAAATAACATGAAGCAAATTGGCTTGGCATTACACAACTATCTCAGTGCCTATACAGCATTCCCCCCTGCTTTCTGTGTTGGCCCAGATGGATCTGGTGGATACACGGATGGCGGTCAGTGGTCAATTCACGCCCGCATTCTTCCCTTTGCCGATGGAGCAAATCTCTACAACAATATTGATTTCACTGTAGGCTATGAGGCACCTGTTAACGCCAATATTGCTACTACACGCACCCCCTTCTTTCTCTGTCCCAGCGAGGTGAATGACAAAATTCGTACCGACTCGAGTGGTGCTGCGATACACTATCCCATCAACTATGGATACAACGGAGGAACCTGGCGCGTCTTTACTAATTCCAGTCTCAGTGGTGGTGATGGAGCGTTTTATCCGAATAGTAAAACCAAACCACGCGATTTCACAGATGGCATGAGTAATACGATAGGTTTTGCAGAAGTGAAAGCCTTCACTGCATATAATCGAGACGGTAATGCAGGTTCATCCTCAATCCCTAGTATTGCCAGCGGTGTTGAAGCATTGATGAGCGGTGACAACAAAGGCAACAGTGGTCATACTGAGTGGGTCGATGGACGCGTTCACCAAACGGGATTTACCAGCACACTCCCTCCAAACACCAACGTAGCTGTTACTGGAGCTAGCGGTGCCATTAATGCGGGTGACTTTACTGCGTGCCGTGAAGCAAAGAGCTGTACCAGTCCCACTTATGCTGCTGTAACAGCCCGCAGCTATCATATTGGTATTGTGCACGCCCTATTGATGGACGGTGCAGTTCGATCCCTCAGCGAAAATATCGATCTGAATACCTATCGCGCACTAAGTACCCGCAGTGGCGGTGAAGTGATCGGTGAATTCTAAAAGTAAAACTTGATCTGATCAAAATAAATCAAGCCCTCTCGGTAATTCCAGAGGGCTTTTTTTATTTCGACTTCTTCTTCTTTTTCTTTTTCACAATGTTTTAAGATTCCTGATGATCTTCAACAGAGTTTTTGCCAGCCCCTAAAAGAGTCATAATTTCATGTAACCCCAACATACGGGCCAACAGTAAATAAACCACCACAGCCGAAATGACTGGAATCAACACACGCAGTAAACGATAAAAGAACTGAGTACCGGGCGAAATTACCTGCAACTCAGCAAAGATCACCACTGCCATCATCATGGTTGCCAGGCCTGCTCGAAGACATGTTCGCATCAATTTCGAAAAATCGAGGGAGCCTACTTTTTCCCTGATGAGCCAGAGACTGAGCCCTGACTGAATTATCGCCGCCAGAGAAGTCGCCAGTGCAAGCCCTTTCCCTTTCAGCCACCAAATGAATATCAAGTTTAAAAGCAGATTAAATATAACAATCAAAACACCAATGCGAACCGGAGTCCGCGTATCGCCAATCGCATAGAATCCGCGATTCAAAATCAATACCGCCATAATCGCAAAGACACCGAGACCATAATAACGAATCATTTCAGCCGTTTGTAATGCATCAAATACATCGAAATCACCATATTGAAATAAGAGCAAGGACAACGGTTCCGCCATTAAAAACAATCCCATACTGGCGGGTAATCCGACTCCCAGAACTAATTGCAGTCCCAATGTTAAATCTTGGCGCAATAAATCATCGTTTTTTCTTTCCGCATGTCGGGAAAGCCGAGGATAAAGCACTGTCCCCAAAGCAACACCGAATACTCCTAGCGGAAACTGGTACATCCTCTGACCAAAATATAAAGCGGAAGCCGTACCTGATTCAAATATTTGCCAGAAAGGAAGTCCCGCATCCGGACTGGTTTCAAGTATTCCTTCCGGCTTAGCCATCCCCCAAGCCAGAAGGCTATCAATCAAAGTATTGAGTTGTGTAATTGATAACCCAACAACAATCGGAGCCATCGTAACGGCAATCGTTCGAACTTGCGCATAGCCACTCTGCCATTGCATTCGGGGGCGATACCCTAATTGGAATAGTTTCAACGCAGGTAATAATAATTGAAAGAGACCTCCTGTCAGTATCGAAACACAGATCACCGTAATCTTTGTATCCGCGTCTGAAAAAAATGGTGCGATCAACCAAATACCGGCCATCCAGAACAGATTCAAAATTGTGGGAAGCAATGCCGGTATTGAAAAATGATTTAAAGCATGTAGCGTGGCATTGATCTGTGCTGCTAAACAAATCAGGATTAAATAGGGTAGTAACAAGCCAGCTAACCAGCAGAGAAGCTGCGATTCGGAATTGGGAGTTGCAATCCCACTCATCAAAATCAGTAGCAGTTCACCGACCGCAACCATCAAAATGCAGAAGACCATCAACCAGAACAGAACTGCTGTCACCAGCTTCCAAGACGACTCGCGACCATTCTGTTCAAGTTCACGGATATAGGTAGGTAAAAAAGCCGTTGAAAGCGCCCCTTCCCCCAACAGACGGCGAGCGAGATTTGGCAACTTGAAAGCGACTGAAAAAGAATCCATGATCGGCCCGTTGCCGAACAAAGTCGCCATGCCAATATCCCGAACCATCCCCAAGATACGGCTCAATAGCGTTAACAGACTTACGGTTCGGAGGCCCTTGAATAATCCGCGCGAATGATCGTTGTCAACCACCTGAGATTGTTCTTCTTCAGAAAGCGGAGGTGGTTTAGAGTCATCCATTATTTACAAATTGAATCAGGACAAAGCTGGTTCTTCAAGACGCGCGGAATTGATATCGATTAGCTCGAGTATCTCCATTACACGCTCAAGTGGTAAATTCCACTCTCTGGCCCAGATTATGATGTCCAGGTTTTCCATTCGATCCCAGAAGATTCTGTCCAAGATCCGGTCTGCTAACAGGTCATCTTCCAAATCAAGTGACTTCAAAAACCCAAAACGGGTATCACTGAATTCCTGCCAGCATCGATTTCCCAACAGATGTTCTATTTTCTTAACCATGCAAAAGTAGTACCAATGATTTGCATACCAGTCAGAAATAGCAAACTTGCCGAGATCAAAGCCCGTCTTTTGGCTTTCGATCCATTTATGACGATCCGCTTCCAGAGGAGCTTCCTCATAGATGCTGGAGGCATCATCTGGATCCATGAATTCGGACGACATGCTTCACCTCAATGTGCGTCTGAGATCTCAATAGAAGTACGAAACATTATCAATCACTGCAAGGTTCTGACAGTATCAGTGAGTTTCGCAAAAACCTTATGAACGTTGCTTTATACCCCCGTAGCTGATTCATGACAAGATTCATTCTGTGCAGAATACAGGAATTCTGAAAGGAACTTTATGAAGCAACAAGACTATTACAAGCTTATTGTGGCACTTTGTTTACGCCCAAATCAAAGCTTACCACTCAGCAAAAAGAGTAGCTGTTCCAACTCCAACCTTGGAGCCAAACGGCTATTTCCTTTGAGATTGAGATCGGTTTTAAGCAACCATTGACTGATTTTTTCTGCTCGCTGTCGGCTTAAACGCCGCAGATATCTATCAGAAGAATCGATGTCACGGGGAAAGACTCCAGCCTGCTTAAGTGCCTGTTTTAAAGGGGTTCCCTGTACCGCAAGCTGGGCTGCTTTAAAATACTTTCGCCAGACAAAAGTCAACCCTCCCAGAATTTTCTGTGGTGCTTCGCCCGCGACCAACAAATTATCCAAATACCGGAGTGCATCGCTGATATTTCCATCACGCAGCGCTCCCGTCATGGCCCAGGTTGTTTCTGCTTTCCACCCCCCAACGACAGCACGAATATCATCAGGGCCGATTCGTGGCTGCTCTCCTACAAAAGTGGACAATTTTTCCAATTCCTGATGAATTTGTCCACAATGAGTGCCCACCATTTCAATCAGTAACAAGGCGGCATCACGGGAAATCTGCTTTTGATGTAACTGCCCAGCGGTATCTGAAATCCATTTTGCTAATGGCCCTCCCTTCAGTTCTTTACATTCGAGATCTAAACCAACCTTAGCAACGAGTTTTGCCAGCCGGGTCGACTTGCTCCACGATTTCACATCTAGAACCAGAATTGAGCTTTTAGAAGGCGTTTCGAGATATTTTTCCAGTCTACTACGAAATGCGGATACGTATTTTTCCGCTTCGTCAATAATCACCAAACGCTTGTCTCCCCACATGGAAACCGTTTTCAGTTCGTCAAATAGTGCAGAAGGAGGCAACTCACTTTGGAGCCGCTTCCCGTCAAAACGGGTGAGACTAGTGTCTTCTTCATCTCCCAGCACAATGGGTTCAATGGCTTTAATCGCCTCCTGTTTCATATACCGATCATCACCATACAGGATGACAACAGGACCAAACTCGTGCTGAGCGGGATTTAATAGAAATTCGGTGACGTGCAGGCTCATTAATAACTCTTATTGACCAAAAACATCGGGATGACGTAAATTAACGCTCAAAATGGTGCCATCCAACGGAATCGCCTCTT
>JAJDEK010000016.1 GCA_029259875.1 Planctomycetaceae bacterium | reverse complement strand
TTTACTCCATTGATCCCCAAATTGTTCGACATCGGGAACCGATAAATACAAAAGTGTATCGGCGGGGATACGCTGGGCAGCCTCGATTCTGTCTTGTGCATAACCGACTTGACCAGTCAGCAATAAAATCGCCTGCATCAGTATTAAAGTGCATAACAAAAATGGCTTTCTCATTGTAGCCTTCATTCTTTCTCTATCAGGGGAATTTAAAGGTACCTCACGCCCATTTCGACGGATCAATTTCAGATTGACTCCTATCAATTCGATGAAGCGTAACGATCATTTTTACTGTTTATTTGTAGCATTTCTACCTTTTCTAGCAACCCCAACCTACTTGGCAACGTGTTAGTCATAAAAAATAGATCAGAAGGGGCACTGGTACATTAGTAGGTACCAGAAAAAGGACGATATGGTTACAACTTTTTAAGATTACTTTTGAAAATTCATAGTTTTTCTACGTGGGGCATTGAAGTAGTGATGCCCCGTATTCGGACTGGATTTATCAAACGCAAATGCATCTCGATTATCTAGAAAGTGTTTTACATATGTAATAGGAATTGCAAAACCCAACCCTTCTCCCAAGATCAATTTCATATTCGTGACGCCGATCACTTCTCCTCGGGAATTAAATAAGGGTCCGCCACTGTTTCCCGGATTGATCTGTGTCGTCGTTTGGATATAGACAATCCCTGACATATTGCGATTTCTCGTACTGACAATTCCTCGCGAAACAGAACGTTCTAATCCCAATGGATTACCGATGGCAAAGACTTCATCGCCTTCACGTTGTTGATCATTTTCTGCCAAATAAACAGTACGAAACGACATGTCTTTTTGCATAGGTATTCGCAATAAAGCCAAATCAAAAAACGGATTCAATGCCAGGATTTCAACGTCTTTGATCTGCCGACGTTGAAATTCACCACTTTTTGTACGATGAAAGATTGTCGCTGCAATGCGTGTTTCCTTTTCAACGACATGGTAATTCGTGACACAGAAACCGCGGTCATTGATGATGAAACCAGAACCAAGCCCGCTGGGAGTTTGAATCAACGTGACTGCTTCCCCATAGATTCGTGCCAATTCCTTGATGCTTTTCACGGGAAGTTCGGCAACGGAATAGATTTTATTTTTGTTTTGCTTAACGGGAGTTTTATCTTTGGTAGGCACTTCCGATTTTGTACGCGAGCGAATTTGGTCTATAGGAATGCGTAATACTTCAATTCCAATATCAACCAGTAAATGATTATTACTTTGTTTCAGCACATCCCCTTGGATTTTGTGTCCGCTTACCAGTTCAATCCAATCTGCATGCGCAATACTAGATGTCCCCAGAAAAAGCAGTAGCAGACAGACTCTAATCCTTAACTCGCTACGAAAACATCCCATGCCCTCAATTCCCTCTTTGTTGGCGGCTTCTCAAATTTGCTTACTGGTGAACCACAAATACCTTATTCTTTATATTCGCTATGGCATTCTGTACAAGCTTTATAAACGCGCGTTAAACTTTCATCAAACTCTTGAAAATTATCATTGTTAGCAGCTTCTACCATTTTCAGAGACGCTTCCGACATCGGATTGGCGTGACTCAAAAAGCCATCATCATCCACGTATCCATAACCTTCAGTTGTAATCACTTTTGCGATCGCCGCTAATAAATAAGCCTCTTTGATGACTTTTTCTTTTTCGTCTTTTAGTGCATCGGCACTACCCACATTTGATTTCAGCCATTTTGATGCAATATCGATACGCTTCATCAGATCGCCCATTGAGGCCACATCAGAAAGAGGCTTTTTGTCTTCAGATTTCGGTACGTCCGGCGGCAAACTACCATTCAAAATGACAATCATTTGTTCATAAGGAATCTGAAGCTTACGAAACGATTTGGCTCCTCGCATCAATGGTTCGGCTGAGAAGCTCGCAGACAAATCGCGAAGGTACTTGGCATTTTTTTTCCAACCAATGTCTTCCGGATGTTCGGTGGCAATCCCTGCCAGAGCAGCCAGAGTTGCCGTAAACGTGGGAAGTTCCAGATAGCTGGTGTTATAAGTACCGACTGACTGCATATTTTTGGTTAAACGATTACGAATATCCTTGACCTGAGCGTCCAAAATGGGCATTGGAATGATCGTTTTCCAGTCAATTCCACCTGCGGCAACAGCAGGAGATTTCGAATCGGGCGTTGTTTTCATTTCGCCCGGAGGCGTGTTGGTGTTAGGCAAAGTTGCAGCAGTATTCCCTGGCAAGGAAACTGGGGACACTGATTGACTATTTGCTGCTATCGCAAGAGGATTTTCAAACCAGACATCGTAAGGGATGCCGTCAATCATTTTACGGTCATCTTTTTTCTCAGATGTTTTTTGTGGTTGTGCTTTTGTATTCTGCGCGACTTGCGTATTTGGCGTAGTGGGAGGCGCTTGTGTTTGAGGTTGGGGAGCAGGTGTTGTGGGAGCACTACCACCACAGCCTGATAATATTAAAGCAAACAAACAGATACAGATCGATTTGATTGGTTGCAAGATTGGTTTCACACTCAACCGGTTTTCCGGCATTTTCATGGAAGTCTCCCTCAAGTCCTTGAAATTAAACCAATTAGATTATGTGTGATCATCGCTGCGGTTGCAACTGCAGCTTACCCTGATTGTTCAATTCCTGATCTCGAACGCTTTCTCCAATTCGGACACGCATGCACGTTCAATTCACGAAACCCACGTGTCGAAACAGGACAATACGTTTGAACATTTTAATACAATTTACTTTGTTTGCATACACAGTGTAAAGATATTCCAGTCAGGCAAAACAGGTCTATTTGGATGTTTGCATAAAAAAAAAGGCAACTAGCCTTGTCAACACAAAGTTCACTTATTATTTGTGACCATTATCAGCCATGTAACTGATACCGGTTTTTCACCTTCTTTGCTGAATAATTTGTCACTGACATTTTATGTAGGTTATAATTTGGTGGTGGACAACCGAGAGAAATCCTTGACTGTTCAACTGCTTAACTTAACGCTTCTGGAGAATGCCAACAAGCAAGTCGTTGAGGAGAGACAAAAATTGATTTTTATCAATCTGCTACCTTAATGGAGTTCACCGTGGTAGCAAAAGGAGTACACAGAGATGACTAAGATAGTTTGTTTTACTTTAGGTATTATCGCTGTATCAGTTACGGCAGCTCAGGCCGAAGGCCCTGCATTTAATTTCGGGCAAGGAATTTTCCTGAGCCAGACTACTGCAGCACCCCCTGCTACAGTTGCTCCTGAACCGATGCCAGAGTTAATGCCTCAACCTTATGAACAACATGTTGCTTCACAAGAGATTCGTCTGTTCGAAAATGTTCGGTATCGACGACCTCGCAACATTGCACCTTGTTCAAACCCCAAATTGGTTACCATTGTTGATCCTTGTGCCCCCAAACGCAGTTGTTGTGAGCCAGGATGTGTTGCTGTGGAGATCTGCACTCCGGGATGTGCTTGTGAGTGTGTTCGCTGCAGTAAAGATGGACGCCGCAAAATATTTGACTACGGTAAATACAGTGTGGTTGTTGAATCACATCGTGGAAAAGTTGTAGTGACTTATCGCAGCTAAGTGCGACTTTGATCGCTTTATCACAATTTAAACAGCCAGAAACAAAATTGTTTCTGGCTGTTTTTATTTACCCATCATCAAATTGATAGCGACTTGAATGACTGTCCATACGCGAAGACACATGCATGATGTGCTTGAAACGAATCGATAAACGACAGCCCTACAAATAGCAAAATAGCTTAAATGCCCTACCCCTTAGAGTGGCAGAACAAAAATCGCGTTCCGGCTAATCACCTCTAAAACAATAAACCATTATTCTCACGCGCGCTGCAGGTCACGCTCTGATAAACATTGGATCTCCGGCATCACTCTGAACTAAGATTGAAAGAAAACGCTGTTTATCAGAGGATTTTTCCGACAATAAAAGCTTTCCATTTGTCACTGGAAGTATGATCGACGCAAAATTCATGCGTATTCCGCAAGGAGTTTCGTCACATAAATAATCGCAAACACGACACACCAGGCCAAGACAAAACCACTGATATCCTGAAATGTTGGTTTAGGAATTTCGATGTCTTTTGAATTGGGGAATAGTTTTTTTCCTACGGGTTCCGGATCTTCAGGAAGCGTACAAGGTGAGGGAATGACCTCGCCCAGCTTCACAGGAGTATGCATTAAGTTGTAGAAATGGTCGAGTTTTTCTTGAGATTGTCGTTTTGTCAGAAAGCTGACAATGATTCCACTGAGAACAGCCACACCCATAAATGAAACCATCTGCCAAACATCACGCATCAAAAGTTGCTCTTTGACCGTTTTAAACATACTTTCTGGGAATAACCCTGTTTGGTGTATCAAATCCGCCCTAAAAGCGACGGCGATCCACACTAAAATCCCTGAGACAGTGGAGACCCAGACAGAAACGACATTCCAACGTCTCCAGACAATACCAAACCAGAGGCTGATGCCAATACAAGCAGGAGTTTTTACAATCACTTTCAAGGCGGCAATGATATCGGTAAACGTGGTTTGTAAAATGAGCGCCAAAATAACTATGACTAATCCAGACAGACGACCCACCCAGAGGTAATGACGCTGGGAACGGTTTTTCACAATACATTTGCGATAGATATTTTCTGTGAATAAGCCACTGGAAATAATCATTTGTGCGTCACTGGTACTCATGACGGCAGCCAGTAAGGACGCCAGCAGAAGTCCAATCAATCCCGGCGCAATTCGAGGAAGAATATCATGCGCTGCCATACCAAAAAGCTTGTCAGCAAAATTACGGTCATGTTTGTCGATTCTCGCTTTTTCTTCATCGGGAAGCTTGTTGTACTCCGGACTGGCCCGCGTGACCAAGGATTGATAAATCGCCTGCTCGGCTGGGTCATCTGATGTTTTTAAGGGGCTATTATCGCCCATGTACCAAACAATGCAGGCCAAACCAGTAAACGTCCAAGCGACTGTGCAAAATCGCTTAAGAAAATTTCCAACGGTGAATCCGAAACGGCCTTCATATTCCGTCTTTCCTGCACCGCAAACTCCCATCATATGAGGTTGAATCACGATGCCTGCCAGCGCTGTTATCGACAACATAAATACATAAAACGGCGTAATTGGTTCACTTCCCAGTGTGGCAGCGACTTGTGGACTAGCGACCAAATCGAGCATCCCCTGTTTGAGATCTGATTGTTTATGCAGTTCACCGAAGCCTCCAATTTGATAAAAGACAAA
This sequence comes from Planctomycetaceae bacterium, assembly GCA_029259875.1. Taxonomy (GTDB): domain Bacteria; phylum Planctomycetota; class Planctomycetia; order Planctomycetales; family Planctomycetaceae; genus Gimesia. The sequence goes on along the minus strand of JAJDEK010000016.1, from coordinate 2,807 downwards.
CGGCAATAACAAAAATGAGAATACAATGGTCAGAATACCTTGAATGAAGTCGGTAATAATGGCAGCACCTAACCCCCCTGCCATCCCGTAAATCACGAACATGACTGTCACTGCCAGGATCGCATATTCATAACCCTGAAGCCTCCGTTCGGTGATCTTGAATGATTTTGCTTTCGCGTCCCACTCGGCTGCGGGGACCATAATATCAGCTTTCACTGCGATGCGGTCCAACTCATTTCCTGTCAAGGCATCGACCATTTTACCGGTACCAAATAAACCACCGGCAATAAATGTGATCGAGATTGCAATACCGTAAAAGGAATACATGACTGCCGTCGGACCGTTAAAGCGGGTCTCAAAGAAATCAGCGGTTGTCAAGGCACGCATACGACGCATGATGGGGGCAACAATCCAATAAAAGGGTGTCGCCCATAACCAGAGAAATTGCCACCAGATACCAGCGAGACCAGCTCGCCAGGTCCCCGCCACAACGCTAATAGCCTGTTCGCTACTTGTACCAGAGCCAAAGGCAAAGAACATCATGAAAACTTTGCCAAACCGACGGCCTCCCATGAAAAAGTCGGCCATGTCTTTTACGTTTCTGGCCGACCAGAGGCCGATAGCAATAATGACAACGAAATACAGAGCCAAAACGCACCAATCAGCTGGATGGAGCCCTAACCACATATTCTTTTCAGCAGCAAGTAACATCAGTTGCCCCTCGAAATGATCAATATTTGATGTTTATGATTCCAAAATCAGACTACCGTGGATTTTCCAAATATGCAAACCTATTGATCTAATAACAAGCTTGTATTTTCAGTGCTGAACTTGTATGAGAAGATGAATTGACTCATTTATCACGGACACATCATGCCTACAAAACCGTTACTGATTCACGAGATTGATTTGAAAGGGAAGCAGGCAACCGTATTTGGTTTGGGACGGTTTGGAGGGGGAATTGCAGCCGTTGAATACCTGGCCCGCATGGGCGCTTGCATCACAATCGTAGATGCCAAAAATGAAGATGCTCTCTCTGAATCGCTAAAACAACTCAATTCGTATCCTGATATCACATATGAATTAGGAAGTTCACTAACAGAATTACCTGCTACTGACTTACTGGTCCTTAATCCTGCGATTCCCCCTGCCCACCCGCTCCTGAAAAATGCTCAAGAGCGACAAATTCCGGTGACCAGTGAGATCGAACTTTTTTGGCAAATAAACCGTGGCAGAGTCATCGGAGTCACCGGTAGCAATGGCAAATCAACAACGGCTGCCATGATCCATTCGATTCTTGAAGTATCAGGAACTCGCTGCTGGTTAGGAGGAAACATCGGCGTGAGCCTGTTGCCTGTAGTTGATCAGATCCAACCGGATGACTGGGTAGTATTGGAACTAAGTAGCTTTCAACTTGAGGCACTCAATCGTATCCAAGCCAGCCCCCATGTGGGAGTCGTGACTAATTTTAGTCCGAACCATCTCGACTGGCACCAAACGGTGGAGCACTATCGACAGTCCAAGCAAACCATCTTCCGTTGGCAAGCAGAACCTGATTTCGCCATCATCAATGCCGATGAACCAGATTTACAGAGTTGGAAAACTCGTGGAAACGTTTCCACATTTGGAGCTATCTCGCGTTTACAGCCAGATGTGCTTGTGGATCATGCTGCGTTTATCATTTCCGAGCAAAAAAATGAGATCCAACCACAGCTCAAAGTTCCAGGCATGCACAATCGCATGAATGCGGCTGCGGCAATTGCTGCTTGCGATTGTGCGGAAATTGATGAAGAGTCGATACAAAAAGGCTTAGAGGCATTTCAAGGTTTACCTTATCGATTGCAATTCGTCGGTGAATACCAAAACCTCCGATTTTATAACGATTCGCTGGCTACGACACCAGAATCGGCCATTTGTGCGATTGAGGCCTTTGCGGATTGCCCTGTCATTCTACTAGCTGGTGGCTCTGATAAAAAAGCTGATCTGACTGAGTTTGCAAAGGTTTTTCTCAAACAAACAAAGGCGACAGCCCTGATGGGAGAAACAGGACCGGTATTATCTAGCATCGCCCGAGACTTAAAATCCCATGCAAGTAAAGTCTCTTCGGCGTTGATGTCTCCCCCCCACCAGTCCTTCGAAGATGCATTTGATTGGGCCTTTCAACAATCTGAACCCGGTGATGTGATTTTACTTTCGCCAGGTTGCGCAAGCTATGATTGGTTTTCCAGCTTTGTTGAACGGGGCAATCGATTTTCCGAACTAATTCAACAACTCCCCGACTGAAAAGTAATACTCAACCCAACAGCGAAATTTTATGAGGTTCGCCTGCAATTTCTCTGACGTATTGTGGCACTGCATATCCGGGAAGCTGAGTTCTTAATTCACGAATCAGTTCACGCCCCTGCTCTTCTGCTACTTCAAAGTGTGCAACTCCGCTGACACGGTCTAATTGATGCAAATAATAAGGTATCACACCAAGATTAATTAGTTTTTCAGAGAGTTTTAAGAGTATGTCGACAGAGTCGTTAATGCCTTTTAGTAATACAGATTGATTCAGAATCGGAATTCCCGCCTGCAATAGCTGTCTCATCGCAAGTTCGACATCAACTGCAATCTCATTCGGATGGTTGGAATGGATGACCATCCAGACCATCGTTCCATTTTCTGCAAGCCGTTGAAACATCGCCAGTAACCCAGAATGGATTCGGTCAGGAAGCACGATGGGCAGGCGACTATGAATTCGCAGTCTCTTCACATGTGGGATTTCAGTAATTCGCTCGCATAGTTCCTGAAGCCGTACATCTGTC
>JAJDEK010000150.1 GCA_029259875.1 Planctomycetaceae bacterium | reverse complement strand
CCCTCACTATCAATTGACTCAAATAGAGAGTCATTCAGGGCAGACTTATAAACGGCAGGCGGTGCAAATGACATTTTTTTCTCGTTGCCTGCGGGAATACACTTATCACAACACTCTAAACAACCATCTTCAAGGTTTCGCTCTTCGCATTGTTTAACAGGTATCGGTACGCGACTGACTCTTGTTTGGCGAAATGTTGGTCGCTGAATCTCCAAGTCAAGTGTCACAGGTAACATTAAAGGAATCTCGGTTGGTAATATGGCCATCTGCGGTGGTTCTTCAAGGTTTCTTTCTTCCAGATTTTTTTCTGTGAGTGGTCTTGTACAATCTGCCTTCAAAAGTTCTGCTGCGCCTTTGGTATCACCACTATCTAAGAGATCTCGAACGCGCTTATCACGCCATTCCTTATTTTGTAAATTGAAATTTTTCTGTATCGATGCTTGTTCTTCTTTCCAGGATTTCATTTTCTCTTCAAGCAAAGGTAGATTGACTTGGAGTTGCCCTAATCGCATTCGCTGGTCAAACTCCAAACCTAAGTCCGTTTTAAGTTTTTCCTTGTACCGAGGCTGAACCACTTCCTGTTGTAATTCTGCTTCTGCAATTAATAAGTCTCTCTCCGCCTCTTCTTGTGCTCTAAGCGTTTCGCGGGCTAAACGACGCTTCTCGAGTAATACATCACGTGAAATATCAAGTGTAACTCGTTCATCTTCAAGATCTTCTAATTTAGCTTGATGAACGGCCGCTTTATCGAGTTGTTTTTCGTGCGCAATCTTAGATCGATACGTCCATTTCTCACCAATACGTTGCGGAATGAGCGCGATACTATTCACGGCTGCGCAGCCATTGAGAACACTGGCCAAAATCAGGCAACATGAAATTCGAATGCTCAGAGCTGATGGCACGAGGAATCCTTTCGCATCTTAATACCGTAATTAAGGAGGTGTCTCCTTACACTATAGATTGATATCTTTGTATATCGTAATCTTCAGCAGACATGTTCACCGTTGAAAATGCAGAGAACCAGTTTTAGCAATTGATCCGCTTTTATCTTGCTAGTTACCAAAGAATGGTAAAGTTTATGTATCAAAGGAGTCTGCATGTTTTTTTCAGTTCTGCATACTCAGAGTCCCTCAAAAAACAATCTGTGATTATTGCGGATGTTTTGGTGAAGTTTGAGTTGTCGATTGACATTGAAATCCCTTAATTTTCAAAAAAATGGCCCTCTTTTTTTGTTCCAGTGTAGAGCAAATTGTATTTTTTACAACAAATTTTCAATTCTTGTGAGTGGCGATATGGCCGCCCACTCTGTACCCAAAACACCTTTTGTTAAATCCATCTCATGGAACTAGAATTCTCATTTTAGCGTTGTTTGTGAAGTGTACTTGCTAAAAAGAAAAGCTGGTTTGGAATCAATGTTGCCCTCTTTTTTCTGATTCAACTATACTTGCATCTCAACTAATCTTTTTACTCAACCTATTCACACTTAGCAGCAAATAGTTGAAAATCTCTTCTGACTCATTTTGTAGAAAATGACACTTTTGGAGTTCTCAATGACTCCGAGAGGTCAGAAACAGAGATTTTGGAGCGAATCATATGAATAAGGCAATCAGAATCATCTGCCGCAATCTGGAAAGATCGATTGAAGCGAAAAAGCTGCTTCTGGAAAACCCAGACATCCAGAACGAGTTTTCCAAATCCGTTGATTTAGTTCTCAACAGTTATCAACAGGGAGGCAGAATCTATATTGCAGGAAATGGTGGCTCCGCAGCTGATGCGCAACATCTGGCAGCAGAATTTGTGAGTCGATTGGCAAAAGATCGTGCCCCCTTAGCTGCCGAAGCATTAACGGCGGATTCTTCTATCTTGACAGCTATCGGGAATGATTATGGTTACGACTCCGTGTTTTCCCGCCAGATTACTGGGAAGCTCACGCCGAATGATGTTTTCCTGGGAATCACGACTTCAGGAAATTCTCCGAACATTGTGAAAGCCTTGCAGGCGTGTAAGGAAAAAGAAGTACCCAGCATCGTTTTTACCGGTCACGATGGTGGCGAAGTTCGCAAATGGAGCGACATCTGTGTCATTGCTCCCGGAGAACTCACAAGTCAAATCCAGGAAGTCCACTTAGTGCTTGAACATACATTGTGTGAATGTGTTGAAGCGGAACTTTTTGGTTTTGAACTTTAAACCCTGAAAGAGTGAGTAATTCCATTTTGCAAAAAGCTTTGTTTCTCGATCGTGATGGTGTAATCAATGTTGAGAAAAACTATCTGCATCTGATCGAAGACTTTGACTTTATCAATGGAATCTTTGATCTGTGCCATGCGGCAACACAAGCGGGATATTGCTTAATTATTGTCACAAATCAGTCTGGAATCGCGCGAGGCTACTACACAGAACAACAATTCATTGACTTGATGTCCTGGGTTGTGAATGAGTTTGCAAAACGAAATCTTACGATTTTAGACTTTTTTTATTGCCCACATCATCCAGTGCACGGAACTGGGAAATATTGTATTGATTGTGCTTGTCGGAAACCTAAGCCGCAGATGTTGTTCGAAGCGGCAAAAAAACACAACCTGAATCTCTCAGAGTCAATCTTAGTCGGAGATAAATTGTCTGATATCAAAGCAGGAAAAGCCGCGCGCCTGGAAAAAACAGTGCTTGTGGGAACAGGGCATTGTATTAGCGAACAGGATAAAAAATCGGCCGATGTCTTTGCACACTCTTTGAAAGAGCTCAAACAACGATTGTTTCCTTTTACAATCGAAGCCAATCATGGAATTTGATCTAGCTGATTTAGAGATTCACGTTAGTTAGTAATTTGAGCTTGTTCTCGCATTGTGTATTCACAAATCAAACTGAGTAGCTGCTTGCGATTGATCGGTTTGCTTGTGTGCGCATCACAGCCTGCTTCGATACACTTTTGCAATTGGGTATTCATCGCATGCGCGGTGATAGCTATGATCGGTTTAGAATAGCCAGAATCCCTCAATGTTTTTGTTGCAGTAAAACCATCCATCACCGGCATCTGGATATCCATCAAGATAATATCAAAGGGAGTCCCCCGTTCTTCGGCAGCCTGTACTGCTTCTACCGCCAGCTTTCCGTTTTCAACAATTTCATATTCACATTGCCATTTTTTGAGTATGTAAGAAAGTAAATGTTGATTGTCAGCTCCATCATCTGCCACCAATACTCTGGGAGAAAAACCGAAGTATTCTTTAAGATTATCTGGAACAGCAGGAGAAGCAATTTTTTCGATTACTAGATTGTGCCCACCAGAATCATACTGGACGAGATTAACATCCGCAGCGACGCCTGTCGGAATTTTGATTACAAAAGTAGACCCTACAGAAGAAATACTGGTCACCGAAATTGATCCATTCAACATTTCGATCAGTTTTTTGCAAATCGTAAGCCCCAGTCCAGTCCCACCAAAACGTCTGGTCATTGATGCATCTGCTTGGACGAAAGGTTGAAATAGTTGTTGCATCTGGTTGTCTGTAATGCCAACTCCAGTGTCAACAACTTCAATTTGTAAGACTGGAACTTGGTTTTCAATCAAGTAACGTGCAATCACACGTACCGCTCCCTGATCCGTAAACTTGATGGCATTCCCAATCAGATTTACGAGAATTTGTTTGAATCTAGTAGGATCTGTTTGAATATGTTCAGGAATGGCGCCATCAAATTCCGTGATGTACCCAATGCATTTCTTGTCTGCACGTACTTTAAGCAATGTCTCTACATTGAATAAAATCTGTGTCGGTGAGCATTGCATCAATTCCACGTCCATTTTTTGTGAATTGATTTTAGAAAGATCAAGCAAATCATTAATCAGACAAAGTAAATAGTCGCCATTTTGTTTAATGGTATCAATCATTTTCACTTGGGATTTAGGTTCCAATTGTTCCATTAATATTTCCGAGTACCCTAAAATGGCGGTCATGGGAGTTCGGATTTCATGACTAATATTTGCCAGGAACATATCTTTGGAGATATTCGCTTCGACCGCTTCCTGCTGAGCCGTTTTCAGCTCCTCAGTCAGTCGATCATTAATCACAGCCATACCAATCAATTCACCAATCGATTGAAGAAATTGTATCCGGTCAGGATCATCGTCCGGAAAACTTTCACTCGACAATACCATTGCGCCAAGAGGCTCTCCCAGATGCGAAATCGGAACCAGATAATGACCGTGCGCCCCCTGTGTATTACGTTCTTCCTTCGTTGTAGAGTCACAGTTGCATTGATTGATGATATGTGTTTGTATGACTGAACGAGGGAACTCTGCAAACTCTTCTACAAACCAATACTCATGGTAGGTTAATGGAGGAGCAACACTAAACTTTCCATAAGTAGAGATGAGTTCGCATTGATTGGTTTCCGTATTATTTAGGTAGAGACACCCTCGCCTCAGGTGTTGATATTCCGGAATACCAAGCAACGCGCTCAATACTTGATCCAACTTCTCTTTCAAAGAAGTCTGTTGTTGTAAGCTTTTTGCAACCCCTGCTCTAATGACAGCTTGAACATGCTTCTGGGCCTGCTTTTTCTCATCTAAAACCTTTTCTGTGATATCTCTCTGCAACGCAACATAGGAGATGCAGTCTCCTTGCTTGTCGTAGATGGGAGAAACCGTCATATGCACCCAACGATATTCTTCCAACCAGTTTTTCTCTTGTCGGGAACTCTGTCCCAGTAATGGTAAACCTGAAGGTCCTTGACCTACCTTGCGACGATTAATCAATGTTCCTTTCCAGGTCTTACCTGAAAGTAACTGATTCCATATTTCCTGATAGGTTTTTTCCGGATTGAGGTGACTCTTGAGACACCGCGGAGTCTGCCCGATGGCGTCTTCAGCCGACCACTCATAAAGATCAGAAAACGCCGGATTGACATAAGTGATAGTACCTATCGTATCCGTAATAAAAACAGCATCAGCACTTGATTCAATCGCGCGTGCCAGCCGTTCGACCTGCTCTCGTTCCTGTACCAATTTGGTGATGTCCATCACCAATGCCACAATTGCTGGTTTAGAGAAGACGGTTGTCCTCTGAAGATAAACTTCCGCAGGATAATAAGTCTCCCCTTTTCTCTTGAACTCTGTATTCAAAAACGCCTGGGAATCTTGACTCTCCAACAGTGATTGCAATGCTTCTTCAAATTGTGCTCTCGAATCCTCTTTCACTAATTGAAAGGGAGTCATCGAATGCAGTTCCTGTGCAGTATACCCCAAATTTTTTGTTGCACCCCGACTCGCATAAAACAATTGCAGAGACTCGGCATCAAAAATATAAATTTCATTCAACGACTCTTCGAGCACATTACTCAAGGCCATCTGGATACGGTCAGACTTCTGATTGGCAATAATCTGGAGCGTATTTCGAATACGCTTGTTAACAAGCGCGGGACAATAAGATCTGAGTAGAAAATCATCGACACCGTTCGCTAACGCCCTCGTTATTTTCTCTGATTCCTGGAATTGAGAAGTAGCCATAATCGCAGTATTTGAGAGTGCTGCGTGCGATTTATAAAACCCGATCACCTCTATCAGATCCAGATCCTGAATCTCAAGGCTCAAGATGATAATGTCTGGTTGAAGCTCCAAAGCCATCAACAGTGAATCTTTTATGTCCAGACAAAGATGTATTTTATATCCTTCTTCAGCATTGATACTCTCAAATTCACTGAAATGGCTTGCCTGGTCATCAACATAGAGAATACACGGAGACCATTGCCTCTGCTCATCAAGCAAGTTCAAAAGCTGCATACCTAACCTAAACCGATCTATTCTTCAGTGCCAAAATCATAGATGGACATACTGCATTTCCGACACATTATTGCTTGTTTTTAGCCCGTGCCGTAGTATTTATAGTTACTAACCCTTATATAGATCGGGAGTTTATTCGCTACAAATCCAATATTTTGCCATGAAATGGAAGCACTCAAAAGCCAATGGAAAAATGCGATCAAGCTAACTATTCCAAATAGAACAAACGGCTTTATCGGCCCTTTTGGATTCATCCATTTGAGAAGGGTACGGTCAGGAGGAATAGTCCTGAAATTGTACGGAACTCTGTTTCAAACTCACCAATCAGAATGAGCCCGTGTGAGCGAGTTTGATTGAACGTAGAAATGGTTTTGCGCCTGTGAAGAGGCTGCAGTGCATGTGATCTTAAGATCAGACAGGGCTTTATTTTGCTTCGGTTTTCTCAAACACTAATATGTGCTGCCGAGGTAAGACACCGATGGTCTCTTTCCATTTCAAATTCAGCTCGGGGCGGGCCACTTCTTTTTTTGCCTGAGCTTCAGACATTTTATGCACGAGTTTAATGGGGACAGCCGGGTCTTCTTTACGATATTCGACAAGTACCACACGTCCTTTAGGCTTTAGCGCTTTTGAAATTTCCTGCATCATTTCAAAAGGAAATTCAAATTCATGATACACGTCAACCATAATTACCAGATCAATCGAAGCTGGTTTGAGTCCCGGTGATTTCTGAGTTCCCAGTACAGGATGAATATTCTTCACCCCTTGTTTTTCGAGTTTCTTATTAAGCAGTTCCAACATCTCTTGCTGCACATCCACCGCATAGACGTTACCGCCGGGGCTGACATGATCAGCCAGAATCACGGAAATGACACCGCTACCCGCGCCGATATCAGCGATGGCCATGCCTGGCTTCAGTTTTAATGCTCTGGGCAGTAATGACAGACGTTCTTCCTGCTCACGTGCTTTGCGTTCAAGCCAGGGCGCTCCCTGATAGCCCATCACGCGCGCGATTTCCCGTCCCCGATAGAACTTTCCGATGCCATTAGGATCATGATCTCGCTGATATGTGTAAAGCGTATTTTTAGAATCCTGCTGACTCTGCTTTTGAGACGGAGACGCAGGTTCGTCGGCAAATAGAGGAAAAGTTAACACCCAACACGCCAACAAGAAAAGTGGGAATCTGATGAAGCACTTCCAAGCCAGTAATTTCTGCGACGCGTTCATCAGCTTCACTCCTCTGATAGGATCATAGCTCAGGAGACTACTCTCCTGAAACAGGATTTCGGTCGTGGCGTTTCATGATTTCAGCCCACTCTGCCTGAGGAACTTCGGTCGCTTCATCAATCAACATCACAGGAATCCCGTCTTTAATGGGATATTTGAGCCGCGATGTCGGATCAATCGAGACCAGGAAATCACCGTCACATACAAGTTTCGCTTTTGTTTTCGGACAGGCAATAATGTCCTGCAAGTGCTGTGGATCAAAAGACATTGTTTTTTACTCTTGAACGACTTTAGTGTAATTGTAACAAATGAAACAGGAAATCACAGTTTTCTCTTGAACCAAATGCCTTCGCCTCTCAACGTCCAGCGAAAACAAAGTAAATGGAGTTAGAAACCGCGTAAAGCCTGGATGTCTTTGAATGTCCGCAAATCGTAATCAATGCCTACATAATCGAGAACAGAACAGAGTGCTCTTACTGCAACACCAATGCCGTCAGGTCCACTGAACCCGCCGAATTGTCCCCCACCTTTCAAGTGTGGTTCTACTTCCAGGAAGACGCCGGGCACACCCAA
>JAJDEK010000149.1 GCA_029259875.1 Planctomycetaceae bacterium | reverse complement strand
AAAACAAATCATCGTTTTCTGATGATAGCAACCACGATTCATCAGGTCAGTAGAAGTAGGTCGCAGCAGTCGAAGTCGAGTTAATTCTCAACCAATAAAAATAAAAGAGGCGTCATCGTTTTATTTTTATTGGTTGAGAATAAGGTGTCTTTTATTCTGAAATCCTGAGTGATTTCCCTGAAGTTCGCTCACCCGTAGTGAAAATAAAATATTTATTTCGCAAAGGAAGAATTTACTTTGACTCAATCTAAAACTGTTTCTAGTCAGAACTTTAGGATCGATGTGAGTCATATCGTTAAACTGTAGAAAAACCTGTTCTCTTCTCCACATTTTCTCCAGACCACCTCTTATATAAACTATTCTAAGAAAATTTATTTGACATTTTCCTCATAAAAAGTAAGCTAGAACCTAGCATGAAAATGTGACGACTATGTGTTCGTGGAAATATCAGTGAGCCCACCTACTTTTCACAATCGTTTATCTATTCAAGTCGTTCAAAAACTGTAAATCATATCCAAACAATGTTCAGGAATGCCAGAGGCAAAATGTATCACTTATAACAAGACCTTCTGAATCAGAGAGAAAATGCCACTGCTCAAGGAGGTCACAAGGAGGATCAAATGCAGTTCGGAAATTTTTTACTCCAAAGACACAAGATTACCTGGGAAGAGTATGAGAAAATTTTAGCAAAACAGCATCGACACATCTCCCGCTCCCAAACATTCAATAATTTCCTCGAAGTTTCCTACGACCTTTCAGAACGCAGACTTCATCCATTTGGCGAGGTTCTGAGACATAGCAAAATTGGCCAAAAAATTGCAGAACGCCATGGCCAAAACATCGATGAATTCCTGAAGACTTCAGTAGAAGAATGGTGGCAATGGCACTTGGACTCCCTGGAGCCACTTGGAATCTATTCAACTGCTTCACGATATGGCACTCAGCTTTATGAGAGACAACTCGAAAAAAAGCTAGTGGGAAGATTAATAGCAGATTCAAAAGTAAGAGCACACGGAACTGCTTCTATCGTCCGAGATGGCGACAATGTTGTTATTCCCGATGGTTCGAGTTGTACATATGCTGGATTAGCGATCGCTTCATTCCGAAAGAATGTTCGGATTACAACTTCTAATGATGTACTGATTCGTGAGATGCGAGACAACCCTTGTGTCGCTCGTGCATTTCATCGTGGTTTTTCGATTATTGGCGGTGATGCCGATTATGATTCGAATTTGCAGTGCACACAACACGGAGGCACATTTAAAACGGATGCAGAAAAACAGTTTGAACGTGCAATTTCCAACGACCCTCAAGCAACAGTCGTGATAATTTCGGTCAATGGATTACTACCCGATGATGGTCCATTCAGCAAAGATGGAGACACCTATGCTGTTAAAAAACAAATCATCGATTCTGCCATCGAAGCAAATGTGCGAGAGATTGTTTTCTTAGCAGATTACCAAAAACATCTTCAAGACAATCGCGGCATATATGGTATCCCGATTTATGCAACAGCAAAGGAATGGAGATCTACTATAGAAAAAAACTATGAACGATTTTCAATCGCAACATCACCTCCACCTGCAATCCATACCCATTTTACTTCGATTGCACCAAATATTCAGGATCGTGACCTAATTTCAACTGATATCACGGAACTCAAAGCTCCTTCTGTCCGCGATTATGTACAAGCAGCCAAGGCATTCGATTCGATGTTGCGTAGTTCACCAATTAACGAAAGTCGATTTCACGAAGCGATAATCGATGATATATCAGAACAACCAAGTCAACTAAATTAAATATATTTCACCCTTACGAAACTATCTTTGAAACCATCATTTTGCATGTAAAAGTCTTTTAGTGACCTAAAGTTATTTGGTTTATCAAGGGAATTTGCCCCTTTCCAAGAATGCGATAATTCTTTACAACATTCAGTACTATATTCAATGGATGATGTGTCTGTTTGATTTCATCTCATTTTCTCTTGCTGCTTGAGAAATTTTAGAAAACATTAAGAAAGGATTCGACGATGTTAACTTCGAAAACGATCATTTGTGTGTTGGTTTGTTTCTTTACGATCACCACTTTTTCGGTGTCAGAAGGGAATCAAAATGGATTCTTCACTAACGAGATGGCGACACTGCGTTCGATTCAAACAAAACAAGGCCCTATGATCGAAATTACGATAGGCGACCTCATTTGCACAACTTCCCATTTAACGATCAAACGCAAACAAAAACAGGAATCCAAGATCCTTCCTGTCAGAGGGAAGATTGAAATCAAACAGGGAAAAGCATCGTTTAGTGCATCAATGTTTGAGATTGCATTGCGTGAATAAATGGGAATAGTTAATACAAATTGTTTAACTATCTCTGCCTTCTATTTTATCTGGTCATCGCTTGAAAGCAGGCTTTCAATTGGGATAGGAAGCTTGCATTTCTTTCGTCGGTGGTTGTTTCAATAGAAACTCCATTTCTCCGCTTTTCACATCATATAATGCACCAACAACCATCACCCGCCCAGCGTCCATTGCTTCTCGGATTGCTTCACTGCGTTCGATGATTTCATGCACGGTCCTGAGAACATTTTGCTTGGCCACTTCATCTATGAATGCCTCTCGGTCTGCTGAGTTCATCTCATTTGAGCGTTTACAAGCTTCTTTGTCTGTAGATTGCTCGACCTCATGAATTATTGCTTCCAAGTGTGAACAACCCGTTGCTTGCTTGACATCTTTGTTCGCCGCCAAAAGTTCAACAGACGACTTCACTGCACCACAACGCGTATGCCCCAGGACGAGAACCAGTTTGACA
>JAJDEK010000148.1 GCA_029259875.1 Planctomycetaceae bacterium | reverse complement strand
ACTCCTCAATAAATTATTGGGCGTAATCGAGCTCCACATTGGATGCTGCTTCAGCAACGAGTTCTCCCAATTGTTCATATTCTGATTCCAAAATGCGAGATGCGGGACCTGCAATTGTGATTGCTCCTACAGGGTATCCATGACGGTCGCGAACTGGTGCTGCGACACAACGAATTCCTTCCATCCACTCGGCTTGATCCAGTGCAAATCCACATGCCTTGATTCTCGCAAGCTCTTCTCGCAAGTTCCGACGGGTGGTAATGGTGTTAGGGGTAAATTTTTTGAAACGAATGCGAGAGACTAGTTCATCACGGTCTTCTTCGGGAAGATTTGCGAGGATTGCCTTTCCAGGCGCACAACAGTAAGCAGGACAGCGGGCGCCCAGTTCTGCAGAGTATTTAAACGGATGAGTTGAAACTAGCTGATTCAAAATTACAATCTCGACTTCGATCAGACAGCAAATTTGGGTCGTTTCACCAGTTGCTTTTCGAATCCCGCGCATCGCAGGCAAGGCAGCCTCAACCAATCCTTGTTCGCGCCCCTGTGGTTGACCAAGCATCAGAAACTTGTTGGTCAGGCTAAATCGCTTTGTTGCCGGATCACGTGAAAGGTAGCCCATTTCCGCAAGTTCCTGTGTGATACGAAACACGGACGCTGACGGATAACCCAAACGTTCTGACAACTCGGCAATGGTCGCACTCATCTGGTGCTTCGAAAGGAATTCCAGAATCGACATTCCTCGTTGAAGATTCGGTACTGTGGATTTTTTGGTTTCTGCTGTTTTTATTTCAGTCATTTTTGTTTCCAAATGGAATTGATTCAGGTGGAAATCGAATAATTGCGTGATCGGAAAGTCGTCCACACTTGAAATACAATTCTTATATGAATACAATATCTTCCACTTTCAATCAAGCTTGTTTCATCCAACTGTTGATTTTTTTGGAGACAAAGCGAATGGTTCGGCTTTCTTTAGCAATGATTCTTTGCCTGTTAATGGTGACATCAGGCTGTGGTAAGGCACCTTCTGAATCGTCTTCTAAGATCAAATCACAAGATCCTGCTTCTGTACAAAACAAAGGGACAATTGGCTTTTCAGCTCTCACGTTGACCAATCCTTTTTTTAAGGTGATCGCAGATAACATGCAGGAAGAAGCGGCAAAGCACGGATACGAGTTGATCGTGCTTTCTGCGGAACGCGACGTGAAAAAGCAGGCTGATCATGTTGATGAGTTCCTAGTGAAAGGGGTCTCGGCAATTATTCTAAATCCCTGTGATTCGAATGGGATCGGACCGGCGATTAAAAAAGCGAACGATAAGGGAGTCCCGGTCTTTACCAACGATATCAAATACGATGGTGACGAAGGAAAAGTCGTCTGTCATGTAGCAACCGACAATTATCAGGGAGGTAAGCTGGCCGGTGAAGCGATGGTGAAACTGCTTGGTGATTCCGGAGGCAAAGTGGCAATTCTACATTTTCCGCAAGCAGAATCGTGTCAGCTGCGCGTCAAAGGATTTCATGAAATCGTGAATGCACACAATGGCAAGACAAAAAATGCAAAGATAGAAGTCGTAGCGACACTTGATGGTGGTGGAGTTCGTGACGAAGGTTTCAAGGGAACTAAAGATGTGATCGAATCGAATCCTGATCTGGCAGCAATTTTTGCCATTAACGATCCATCAGCATTGGGGGCAAGGGCCGCACTGGAAGCAGCCGGCAAAGCAGATCAAGTCACCATCATTGCCTTTGATGGACAGCAGATTGGTAAGCAGGCAATATTGGAAGGCAAAATTTTGTGTGATCCGATTCAATTTCCTGATCAGATTGGAAAAGTTACAATCGAGCAGATCATCAAGTATTTTAACGGTGATGATGTAAAAACGGAGATATTGATCCCTTCGAAGCTTCACTACAAAGAGGATGCCGAAAAAGATCCTCTACTTAAAGGGTAGGTTGTTATGTCGTCGCCTGCCTCAGTTGCAGAATCACCTTTGCTTGCCATGCATGGGATCGAAAAGTTCTTTCCCGGGGTCCGCGCTCTGGGGGGAGTTGACTTGACGTTGGAACGAGGTGAAGTGCTGGCTTTACTCGGCGAAAACGGTGCTGGCAAAAGCACGCTCATCAAGATGCTTGGCGGGGCTCATGTGCCGGACGCGGGTTCGATTTGCATTGAGGGAGTTGAGATGCAATTTTCGAATCCAGCAGAAGCGAACACGGCAGGCATCGGAATCATCTATCAGGAGTTTAATCTCGTTCCAGGGCTGTCAGTCTGGGAAAATATTTTCCTTGGACGCGAGTCAAGTTTCGGATTGGTGCGAAGAGCCGAAGAGCGTCGCCGCGCCAAAGAACTGTTTGAGCAAATTGGTGTTGCCGTGCCGATTGATGTGCCATGTGGCGAATTATCAGTTGCCCAGCAGCAGATTGTTGAGATTGCAAAAGCATTATCTCAGGACGTACGACTGATTGTTATGGATGAACCATCGGCGGCACTCACGCCTCAGGAAGTCGCACGACTGTTCGACATCATCCGCGACTTGAAACAAGGCGGAATCGGAGTGATCTACATCAGCCACCGTCTTGATGAGATTTTCGAGATTTCAGACCGTGTTATCATTTTGCGCGATGGCGAAGTGGTAGGTGAATCGGCGACAGAGCAAATCACACGACAGAGAATGATCGAGATGATGGTGGGGCGCGAAATCAACGATGAGTTCCCGAAACATCACCATCCGATTGGAGAGACTCGCCTTGCGGTAGAAGGTTTAAGTCGCGGTGATGTAGTGAGAGATGTCAGCTTTGAGATTCATGCTGGTGAAGTGCTGGGACTAACTGGGTTAGTTGGTGCGGGCCGTACTGAGACGGCGCGACTGATCTTTGGAGTAGATCGAGCTGATACAGGGGCAATCATCTTAGATGGGGAAACGGTTGAAATTCATGGTCCCCGCGATGCAATTCAAGCCGGTATCTGTCTCCTCACCGAAGATCGCAAGAGTCAGGGACTGGTTTTAGATGCGAGTGTGCGAGAGAACTTTGGTCTGCCGAACTTGGATGCATTTTCTACTTGGGGATATGTCAATCGGAAGCAAGAACAAGCTGCATTCGCCAGCTACGTTGATCGGCTGAGTATCAAAATACCTAATCAGGAACAGCTTGCCCGCAACCTTTCGGGAGGCAACCAACAGAAAGTGGTTCTGGCGAAGTGGATGGAAAAAAACGCAGAAGTTGTGATTTTCGATGAACCGACGCGTGGTATCGATGTAGGAGCGAAGTATGAAATTTATATGCTCATCAATGAACTGGCGAGTCAGGGAAAAGCAATTCTCATGATCAGCTCAGAACTGCCGGAAGTACTGGGCATGAGCGACCGTATCCTTGTGATGCACGAAGGTCGATTCACGGGGGAAATTTGCGATGTTGCTAACGCGACGCAGGAAGAAATCATGGAACTGGCAGTGGTCTGATATATGACAAAAAAACATCGATCCAATCTGCTCCACAGCCCATTCATTCGGGACTACGGCATGATCTTCATGTTGTTATTATTGGTGATTCTCTTCAGTGTTCTGACGGTCAAACAACAACACCCCACCGGAGCAAACGCCGGTGATCAGGTGGGCAAAACGATTCTGGCTCAATATGGAAAAGGTGCGCGCGTTCTGGTCGTCACGCGCGATACGGAAGAAGATCGCGGCTTTGCCCAAGCAGCGATTGACCGTCTAAAAGCAGCAGGCGCCGATGTACTGGGACAAGTGAATGGCTCTGCAATCGATGCACGAAAAACGATTGAATCCATTCTTGCTGAGGGCCAGACCATTGACGCGATTGCTGCCAACGATGTGACTGCGAAATGGACGGTTTATGATCGATTTCCGTCAGTCGGTTCAGCAAAGTGTGTGACGCCGAAGCCCTATATGTGGCCCAATTTTCTAAAGCTCAGTAATCTGATGAGTGTCGCGAATCAAACTGCGATTTATGCGATCATTGCGATTGGCATGACGATGGTGATCATCACGGCGGGGATTGACTTGTCGGTTGGATCATTAGTAGCCCTTGCTTCGGTGAGTTCTGCGATATTCATTCGGGATTACTGTGGTGGGACCGAAGCGAGTGTCACTATGGTTGTATTGGGGGCGTTTGTAGGCATTGGTATCTGCGCTGCTGCTGGTGCCTTTAATGGTTTGATGGTAACGGCCTTTCAGATACCACCCTTCATAGTGACATTGGGTATGATGATGATGGCTAGCGGGCTGTCATTTCGACTTGCAGAGGGACGTTCGATTCCGGAGTTGCCATCGGCATTTTTCTGGTTAGGACGCGGTCAAACATTCGGCCTGCCTAATCCTGTGCTCTTGATGATTGTACTTTATTTGCTTGCTCATTTTGTAATGTCGCGGATGGTTTTCGGACGTTACATCTATTCGATTGGTGGGAACGAAGAGGCAGCGCGTTTATCTGGAGTCCCTGTCAAACGAGTTTTATTAGCAGTCTACATGATATGTGGAGCACTCGCGGGATTGGGGGGCATCATGTTGACATCCCAACTTTCAGCCGGTGATCCCAAGTTTGGGTTAATGTATGAACTGGAAGTGATTGCCGCAGTCGTGGTCGGTGGTACCTCGTTAATGGGTGGTCAGGGTAAAATCTTCGGCACACTGATTGGCGCTTTCATTATTGCAGTAATTAAAAACGGAATGAATTTGACGGATGTTGATCCGTTTAATCAAAAGATCGTGCTTGGAGCGGTCCTCACAGCGGCGGTATTGATCGACCGGTTAAAGCGTCATGCTTGATAAAGTGAAGAGAAAATATGATGAATTTTCATTTGGGGAAAATATTCATGAAGTTGCGAATTGCGATTGTCATTATAGTGGTCATTCAATATGCAGGAACGTTTGCATTCTCGGCGGAGAAGAATAATTTCTTCGAGAATAAAATTCGCCCCGTGCTGGTACAGCACTGCTATGAGTGTCACAACAGTTTAGGCAAGAAAAAAGGAGGCCTGGCACTCGACTATAAAGCTGCACTATTAGCAGGCGGCGAATCGGGTAAGGTGATCGTCCCCGGAAAAGCAAAGGAAAGCATTCTAATCTGGGCATTACATCATGAAGAAGGCTACGAGATGCCAGCTAAATCTCCAAAGCTTGATGATACTGTTATTCAAGACTTTGAACAGTGGGTGAATCAGGGAGCGCATGATCCGCGTTTGACGAAACCGAAGCCGGCTGATCTTACAAAAAAACTACCTTGGGAGCAGTTACGCAAACAACGTTTGTCCTGGTGGTCCTTCCAACCGCTAAAAAACGCTACCCTTCCTGATGTATCCAATGCAGCATGGTCAGAAAATTCGATTGACCGATTTATCTTTGATCGCATGCAAAAAGAACAATTGCCGGCTTCACCTGAAGCCTCACCAGAAGTTCTGGTTCGTCGTCTGCATCTGATTCTAACGGGTTTACCTCCGAACCCCGAAGTAGTTCAAGAGTTTGTTAAGAATGAGTCTCCAAAAGCATACGAACAAATGGTCGACAAGTTACTGGCATCGCAGCAATTCGGCGAACGCTGGGCGCGACACTGGATGGACTGGTATCGCTATGCAGAAACACATGGCAGTGAAGGGGATCCGCAAATTCCTTATGCCAGTGAGTATCGTGATTATCTGATTCGAGCACTCAATGCCGATGTTCCTTATGATCAACTTCTTAAAGAACATCTGGCGGGCGATTTACTCAAGCACCCGCGAATTAATCACTCGCTAAGTATCAACGAGTCAAAAATAGGTCCCGCTCATCTACGCATGGTTCCACATGGGTTTGGTGTGACTAATGCTTACGGCGAACAGATCACCTTTACTGATAACCAAATCGATGTGATCTCGAAGGCAATGCTCGGTGTGACTGTCTCGTGTGCCCGGTGTCACAATCATAAATTCGATCCCATCAGTCAGAAAGATTTCTACCGTTTGTTTGGAGTGATGGTAAGTAACCGACCTTCAACGGTCCTGATTGATACCAGGGAAAAACTCGAAACGAACAAGACGGAAATTGCTGCAATCAAGCAAGAGATTCGCCGGGAATTAGCAAATTACTGGATCAGCGAAGTTGAGACATTACCGATCCGATTACAAACAATACCGATTTTCAAGGAATTGGTTCAAAGAAAAAATCCGCCGAAATTACCAGATAACTTTGGAACATTGAACAAGAACGAGCAAAACAAACTTCGCCAACAATTCGAATCCGAACAGGCAAAGTGGAATCTTATCATTTCGATGCGAAAAGAAACACACCCGTTCGGACTATGGTGGAAGCTCCAATCGGTCAAATCAGAGTTGTATTCCAAAACGATCAATCAGCAGCGAACAAAATTGAAAGAAACTAAAGAACATAATGAGAAAGCGATTGCGAAGGCAGAATTCTATCTCGACTTACGCGATCAAGCGACATTTGACAAATGGTACTCAACGGGAAACGGGACGACAGCCGAGGTGAGTCCTGCAGGTTCCTTTGCATTGCCATTCGAAGGTGAGAAGGCGCTCACCGGTATCTATCCACGAGGCATCTATACGCATTTGATTTCCGACAAACATGCTGCCGTCCTTAGTTCAGGTGATTTTATTGCAAGGGGGAAACAGACGATGGTTCGAGTCGCAGGTAATAGCGCGCGACTCAAAGTCCCGATTCGAAATTACCCGCTGACTCATGGGCTTCTGCATCAGGCCGAAGATGTCAACAACCCTACTCTGCAATGGCGGAATACGCAGCGAAAATGGAAGTATTGGCAGGGGGATCAAATTCACTACGAATTGAAAACGGCAAAAGAGCTGCTCCCGACGCCTCGGAATGTTGATCGATCCTGGTTTGGAATTACAGGCGTGTATGCTGGTGACGATACCATGCACGAAGAAGGAGCATCGCTATTGCATGTGATTGATAACTCGCATGATATTGTTGATCAAGAGAGTCTGACGCGTGTGTACTCGGAGACACTCAAACGCGTCATCATACATTGGCAAGCCGGTCGTATGTCTGATCAGGAAGCCGAGTTCCTCGATACTTTCGTAAGATTTGAGCTGCTCGCAAACCAGGTTGAAAAACTCCCTTCTTCATTACAAACGAAAATAAACCGGTATCGTGAATTGGAAAAAGCAATTCCCGTACCGAGAAGGGCGCCGGGTGTTTTCGAAGCGGATCCCGTTGATCAACCACTTTTGATTCGCGGTGAACAGA
This sequence comes from Planctomycetaceae bacterium, assembly GCA_029259875.1. Classification (GTDB taxonomy): domain Bacteria; phylum Planctomycetota; class Planctomycetia; order Planctomycetales; family Planctomycetaceae; genus Gimesia. Next base: position 6,517 of record JAJDEK010000148.1, on the reverse strand, counting down.
AACAGGAAGCCGATCCTGTTAAAAGAAAATTCTTGGAGATCTTCAGTGACAAGGCTTACAGCAATGATAATTCCGGACGATTGGAACTTGCTGAGGACATGGTCAGTGAAGCAAATACATTGAAGACGCGTGTGTTGATTAATCGGCTGTGGTCGTATGTTTTTGGCAGAGGAATCGTCGCTTCCACAGATAACTTCGGCCGACTGGGTAAAAAACCAACACATCCGGAACTGCTCGATTATTTATCTCTGGACTTCGAACGTAGTGGTTGGTCAATCAAACGAACACTACGAAAAATGGTAACCAGTCGCACGTTCCGATCTGCCAGTCAGGCTCTCCCTGAGACGCGCGAACGGGACGCACAAAACATTTATCTGTCATATTACATGCCTCGGAGGCTTGATGCGGAATCGATATTCGATTCAATCAATTTTGTTACGAAAAATAACCAACGCGCCATCTATTTACCAGTGATTCGAAATCGTCTCAATCCATTTCTACAGACATTTAATGCCCCCGTTCCTACTTCGACCGTTAGTGTCCGTAGTAATACGAACGTACCATCCCAATCTTTGGCGATGCTGAATGGGGCAATCGTTGAAAAAGCGGCCAGGACATGGGCCGAACGAATTCAACAGGACAAAAATCTTAAAACATCCGAAGAGAAAATAAATGCCATGTTTCTTCAAGTGTATGCCAGGCCTGCGACATCGGCGGAGTTGAAACTCTTCATCGAATATCTTGAAGCAGGAGGGAGTGACTATCATGTGGCACACGCTCTGCTTAATTCCAAGGAATTTATCTATGTCTATTAATGAACATAACCGTCGTGAGTTTTTGAAGCTAACTGCATCTGGTGTGAGTGCGACGATGTTATCTAGCCTCATCAATTCCACAGATGCAACTGAGATTTCTCAACCGACACTGCATCACCCTCCCAAAGCGAAGTCGGTCATTTTTCTTTATATGTCGGGTGGTTTCTCGCACGTAGATTCATTTGATCCAAAACCAATGCTAAAGACGATGCACGGTAAGCCAATGCCAGGTACGATCGAACGCACACAGTTTGACGCGGTTGGGAAAATTCTCGATACATTTTGGGATACGGGGCAATATGGTCAATCCGGACTCAAGATAACGAACATGTTTCCGCAAATGGCAGAAATGGCTGACGATTTGGCCATCGTGCGCTCCATGACGACCAACTTCTCTGAACATGCTCAAAGTAATTACTTCATGCGTAGCGGTTTCCCGTTTCTTGGTTATCCCAGTGCCGGAGCATGGGTTGCCTATGGATTAGGTAGTTCAAATAAAAACTTACCTCCCTATATTGTTTTGCGGACGAATTCTGCAGGTACTCCACTTGGTGGTGTGGGGCTTTTTGGAAATGGGTTTCTGCCTGCCATAACGGGCGGGTCGATTTTTAACCTGACTGATAAGAATGCGGTCCCGAATATCACACCGAAAATGGCTAAAAAGGAACAACGCAAAGCGCTCGACCTCATTAAATCATTGGATCGAGGATTTGCTGATCGTGTGGTGGCAGAGAACGCAATCATTGATTCGGCCCGCAATGCCGAAACGGCATTCGAAATGCAGCAGGCAGTTCCTGAACTGACCGATCTGACTGGCGAGACGCAAAGGATGCAGAATGCATACGGCGTGAATGACAAAAATCCGCACATGGCGCAGTACGCCAAGCAATGTCTGATGGCACGCCGTCTTGTAGAACGAGGAGTTCGTTTTATCGAACTTTCATGTAGCAGTCCTAATATCGGTGCTGGTGGTATTTCTAATCCATGGGATCAGCATGGTGAAATTCAAAAGGGACATGGTGAGATGTCGAAGCAAGTCGATCAACCAATCGCGGCTTTGCTAAAAGATCTCAAGCAACGTGATTTACTCAAAGACACTTTGGTCGTGTTTACAGGCGAGTTCGGACGCACTCCTTTTGCGCAGGGAAACGGTCGTGATCATAATCCCTATGGATTCAGTCTCTGGTTGGCAGGGGGAGGGATGAAAGGTGGAGCGACTTATGGTGCGACCGATGAATTCGGATACCACGTTGTCGAAAAGAAGTCGACTGTCTACGATCTTTGGGCAACGGTCTTACATCAACTTGGTATCGACCACGAAAGACTCACTTACCGCTACAGCGGCCGCGATATGCGACTCACCGATGTGCATGGTAATGTGTGGAATGATATCATCGCCTGATTCCAAACAAAGTATTGATAGTCAAACTTATTAGAATATAAAAATGGATGTCTAGAAACATTCTTGCATTCAGTTGAATTCATAAACGATAAACAAATTTAAAAGGTAGTAATCAGTGAAAAAACAACTCATCGCCGCCTGGGCGCTCGTATTATTATTTTCTTCTGCTGTTCTTGCAGATGACCGAGGTACATTGATTTTCGAAGATGATTTTGAACGTAATGAATCTCAGGAATCCAAAGATGAAATCGGTAAGGGGTGGGGGACAAATAGCCGGACACGTGCTGCAGGGAATAAGCAGGTCGATCTCAAGAATGGGGCAATGTATATCTATATTCACAAAGTCGCAGACCATGGAGTTTCTGTTACTCATCCCGCTGAATTTCGGGATGGCTCCGTCGAACTTAGGTTCATGTTAGAGAATGAAAAAGATAGCCTTGGTTTGAATTTTGCGGACTTGAAGTACAAGAAAGTTCACGCTGGTCACTTGTTTGCTACGAAAATCAGTGCTCGGAATGTGGAACTGATAGACCTCAAGACGGGGAACATGGACTTAAAGACTCACGAGCTGAGAAAAACCAAAAAACTGTCTCCCGAACTCCAGAAGTTATTAAAGTCGAAGAAAAAAAGATTTCCTCACAAGCTTGAAACCGGGAAATGGTATGACTTAATCGTGAAAATTAATGGTGATACGCTGACTGTCTTGATCGATGGTAAGAAAGTAGGATCTTTCTCATCCGAAGGGATAGCACATCCAACCAAACGAACTCTGCGACTAGCAGTAGCCAGAAATGCCGTTGTCGACGATGTGAAGATTTACTCGCTTCCTGCTCACACTAAATAGGAAATGAAATCCATTGTTGCATAACTAATCAGCAAGCTTGCGAAGTTTCTTTTCCAGCAATGCCTTCTCATGCGGAGCGACCGTTTTGGATAATGCAACTAAATAGGAGTCGATTGCTGCCTCCTTGTTGCCTTCCAACTCATGAATTCGGGCGAAAGCACAATCTAGTAGTAGGTAGTGTTTCATATCCTCTCGATTTTGTAGCTTCTGTAATTGTGAGAGGGCCTCGTGTGTATCGCCTGCTTGTCCCATAGCGATCGCTCGGTTTAATGCGTAAACTGGTGACTCACGTAGCTGTATTAGCCGACTATAAAGAAGGACAATGGTGCCCCAATCCGTTGCTTCGACACTGGGAGAGAGACAGTGCTGCATCGCGATCGCTGCCTCAAGATGAAACGTTGTTGGCTGATCAGTTTTTGACTGCCCCAGCCAGCTTTGAGCGGTTCCAATCAAGCAGCGATCCCACTTTGTACGGTCTTGGTCTTCCAGTAGGATCACAGCTCCGTCTTCATCGGTTCTCGCATCAAGTCGTGCGGCATGGAACAATAGCAATGCCAACAATGCCTTTGTTGCCGGCGAAGAGCACGGGCTTTCGCAAAGCAGATGACATAGTCGTGCCGCTTCTTCGCAGATGTCGTCGCGGATTGGCTCAGTACCGTGCGAAGTGCTATAACCTTCATTGAACATCAAGTAAAGTACATCGTGTACGGCATCTCGTCGCAGCGTCAGCTGGTCGTTACTGGGAAGTTCTAGCTGCACGTTGGCTGTTGCCAGAGAATTCTTCGCACGTTGAACGCGCTTCTTCACGGTTTCACTGGGGAGCAGCAGTCCTCGAGCGATCTCAGAAATTCCAAATCCGCAAAGCGTTTTCAGCGTCAATGCAATCTGTGTTTTTCGGTCGAGTGATGGATGACAACAGACGAAGATCATTCGTAATAAGCTATCAGGTAAATGTTCTTCCTCCAGCCATTGATCGACAATTGATTCCTGGGCATTGATTGATTGGTCGGCCATTGACAGACCAGATAGAGCGACGGCTTTTTCATACGTCTTTTCGCGACGCAGTGTATCCAAAATGCGGTGTTTTGCGACATGGTGAATCCAAGCAGCAGGATTTCCTGGGATGCCGCGTTGTTTCCATGCATGCATTGCCTCTAACATCGCGACTTGCACCATGTCTTCTATTAAATCGATGCGGCGCATGCCAAAGGCACGAGTTAGCACTGCTACCAGGTTCGCTGACTCGTGCCGAAAAAAGTGTTCGACCAGTTGGTTGGTCGATTGTTTCATGCGTCTTGCTTTCCACTATTTGCAATTTCACGCACTTCGACTATCCCACCTGATTTTGGCATCGGGGAATCTTTAGCTAGTTCGATAGCGGTAGTCAGGTCGGATGCTTCGACCAGCGAATAACCACCGACGAGTGCTTTCGATTCAGCGAACAGTCCGTTCGTCACTGACAAATCCGTATTCACAACGGCACCGCTGGGTTTCAAACCATCTCCTGCGTCCAGCATCCAGCCTGCTTCGGTACCTCCCTCTATCCAATCCATCCACATCTGCATCACCTGTTGTATCTGTTCGGGCGAAGCGTGTTTTATCTTCTCGTGACCACCACGATAAATGAACATATATTTTGGCATTTTAAAACTCCCGATAAAAGTGGCAGATAAAAGCGTACGGCTCAGCGACTACCCAGATTGCGATCGGCGTTCGACACCATGACGAACGCCGACTCGCACTGGGAATAACAAGTCACAAGAAGTTCGCTTGCTTATTGGCCGACGTTTGCAATTTCACGCACTTCGATCTTTCCGGCACCGGCCATTTTAATGGTTCGCTTTGCCAGTTCACACGCCGCTGCCAGATCGGGAGCTTCTACAATGGTGTATCCGCCAACAAGTTCCTTCGACTCAGCAAAGGGACCGTCAATTACTGTCATATCAGGCTCGACCACCGCACTACTTCCGCTGAGTGGAGCACCCGGGTCCAGCAACCACCCTTCATCCTTTCCACTCTGCATCCATTCCATGCAGGATTTCATTTGCGCTTCCATCTGTTCGGGGGTCATTTTAGGAGGAGTATCACAACCGCCTCCACGCTGTAAGAACATAAACTTAGCCATCTTAGGGTCCTTTCTTAAAATCTCGAAATTCGCTGATGCGAGTTGATCGTACACAAAGATGGCGAACGATCGACAGGGCAGGGGACAATTTTTTCTGAAAAATCTTTTCTGCCTTGATATAAGCTAAAAAAATGAGGCGTGAGCAACAGTTTTCTGACTGTTACACGATGCATTTAAGATTTTGTTCCAGGAGTATTTGAGGGATGAATGCCAGATATAAACAGTGCCAAACACGAGTAATAGAGAGGCAAGGTACGGCAATTCAATTGCCATAAAATGACAATGCGCTAGACAGCGGAGTGGACTTAAGGTTATCATATGAATCACCTCTGATGGGAAATGTCAATGAGGTGCGACACAGGTTACGCTGTAGATGAAGTTAGTATAGCTTTTCCATGGAACAAAGTTCACAACAGGGGAATGTGTTATGCAGCGGCGGGAATTTTTAGTAGCATCGGGACTGGGCTTTGCCGGAATGCGCTTCGGAACACCAACTCCAGCAGCCCCCCAGGAAAAAACGGCACCTTCGCGTAAGTCTGCTAAATCGACGATTCTGTTCTTCCTTTGCGGAGGAGCGTCTCACCTCGATCTATGGGACCTTAAGCCGGACGCACCTATAGAGTATCGTGGTCTATTTCAACCGATTGAAACATCTGCCCCGGGAGTTCGTCTTTCCGAGCACTTGCCGATGCTTGCCAAACAGGCACATCATCTGGCACTTGTCAATTCGGTAGGGGCTACGGTCAACACGAATGATCATCACGCTGGGTATTATCATAATTTGACGGGGCACATTCCTGACCAGTCATTCGTCACGCGGGGTAACAATCGCACGCCAATGCCGGATGACTGGCCATATATGGGCTCAGTGGTTGCATCGCGTCGTCCAAATCATCCCAATCTGCCGAACGCGATTTCTCTACCACATATGCCAAGCCGCGCACCCTACACTCGACCGGGCCAGTTTGCAGCGCGACTGGGTGTCGAGCACGATCCGATGTACATTCACGGAAGCAGTGAGGAGCCACTCAAACTCCGAGGACCAGCACTTTCTCTGGAAGGTGCAATTACAGCTGATCGACTGACCGAGCGGATCTCGCTCCTTAAAAAACTCGATACAGCCCGCCGTCAGTTTGATGGATTTGCCGATGTCACGGCAATGAACCAAAATCAGGAGCGCGCCCTGTCATTACTGCTTTCCTCAGAGTCAACCGCCGCATTCGACTTACAGCAGGAAAAGCCTGCAATGTTAGAACGTTATGGTAAAACCATCAACGGTATGAGTTTGCTGGCTGCCCGTCGTCTAGTCGAAGCTGGGGTTCCCTTTGTAA
>JAJDEK010000147.1 GCA_029259875.1 Planctomycetaceae bacterium | reverse complement strand
CTAGAAACGGCTCAAAAGATTCCTCGATTCGGAAAAACGAAACGTGTCATCAGCTATACGAGTTTAAACAAACCGCTGGCTGCAGTAGACGAGATCTTCGATGAGATGGCAGACGCAAAAGCAGATATCATTAAATTCACCTGGCCGACTCCCACTTTACAAACCGCTTGGCCTTTACTCGCTGCCATCAGCCAAAAACGTGAGATTCCAGTGGTTGGTTTGGGGCTGGGAGCCGCAGGCATTACCTTTTCACTCCTTGGTTTGAAATATGGATCGCCCTGGATCTATGCCGCTTTGGAAAAAGGCATGGAAACCTTTGAAGGGCAACCGACATTGGCAGAATTAGAAGAAGTCTATTCTTACAAAAAAATCTCTGCCAAAACACGTTTTATCGGTGTTGCTGGCTTGGGTGTCGCTGAGCGTCGAACAGTGGAAGTCTTCAATAAGGCTTCAGAAGAGTTAGGTCTGGATTTCATTTGCTTGCCGCTCATGATTAATGATTTCAAGCAAGTTCATAAAATGCTGGGGATTTTAAAAATTCGTGCATTGGTGGTGAGCCCGCGCATGGGAGAATTTATTTTGCCACTGGCAGAACATCTGGAAGAATCATCTCAAGAGACCGGTTATGGAGATCTGCAACTCAATCAACCAGATGGTTGGCACGCCTACGACACAGTACGACGTAGTGCTGTCAAAACTCTGGAAGCTACTTTTGAAGAGAACACATCCGGAACAGCGAGTGCCTTCAAACGCAAAAACATTCTCGTCCTCGGCAACAGCGGTTTAACAAAAGCCATCGTATATAGTTTAGTACAACAGGGCGCTGTCGTCAGTGGTGCATCGGGAAACGACAAAGCAGCACAGGCAATCGCGCGTGCTTTCGATGTCCGTTATGTTCCGTTTGCCAATTTGTATGATACTCTGTCCGACGTAGTGGTTCAGACCAACCCTGAATTGAAACTGGGGTCTGGCAAGACGGACTTTAATCCGGCATATCTCCGTGAAACAATGACCGTGATGGATATCAGTCAACTCCCCGAAGAAACCGAACTCATGCGGGAAGCCAAGGGCAGGGGGTGTGAAGTTGTGAGTGTCAACGAAGTTTATCGCAAGCAGCTCAATCAAATTTTCAAGGCGATTGCGGGGGTAGAAATTCCAGAAGCGGTCTTTGAAAGTCGAAGTGAATATACAAAGTAAACGAGTAAAGAACGCTTCAAGCATCTTTCAGTTTTGAAGTCGAAGTCGATGGTGATTGTAGCAGACGCAAGCCATTGAAAATGACGAGCAGAGATGCACCCATGTCTGCGGCAATCGCAGCCCACAAAGAGGCTTGATCGAAAACCATCAACAGCATGAACAACACTTTGATGCTTAGCGCAAAGATGATGTTCTGTCGAATAATGCGCAACGTGCGGTGGGAGTGACCGATCAGCCACGGAATTTTCGTCAGATCATCTGTCATTAATGTGATGTCAGCCGATTCGATGGCCACATCACTGCCGGCGGCTCCCATGGCAATCCCCAAAGTAGAACGGCTCATCGCGGGGGCATCATTCACTCCATCACCGACCATCGCCACATATTCATATTCTTTCACAAGCGATTCGATGACTGTGACTTTATCTTCCGGAAGTAATTCAGAATGCACAGCGTCCATACCGACTTCTTCCGCGACAGCTTGAGCGGTTCCTGCATTGTCACCAGTCAGCATGACAAGTTGTTTCACACCCGCATGGTGCAAGTCTCGGATCACACCCGCCGATGTCTCGCGCACACGATCTGCCAAAGCGATAAAACCACAGACGTGTGTTTCGTTTCCAATGACGACCACCGTTTGACCCGCGTTAGAAAGTGCTTCAAGCTGCTGATGCACTTCGGGAGTTTCTTCGTTTCGCTCTTCCAAATAACGATGGGAACCCAGCCAGAACTCTCGTCCATTAATCAGTGCGGTTGCACCTTTGCCTTGAATAATTTGATAGGAATCTGCTGGTTGATAATTGACATTTTGTTCTTCAGCCGCATCCAGAATGGCAATCGCCAGTGGGTGGTTACTATGTGCTTCCAAGGCTGCTGCCCGCTCAAGTAACTCTGGTTCCGTGTGACCATTGAGGGGAACGATTTTGGTGACGACAGGCCTCCCGCGGGTCAGTGTGCCTGTTTTATCCAGAGCCAATGCTCTCAGTTTGGAAGGCGCTTCGACAAACACGCCTCCTTTAATCAGCACGCCATTGCGGGCTGCTGCTGCCAGGGAAGCCACGATGCTGACAGGTGTAGAAATCACTAAAGCACAAGGACAGGCAATGACTAACAGAACAAGCGAGCGATAGAGCGAATCGTGCCAGGTAATCTGAAACAGAGTCGGCAGCGTTAACAAAATCAATAAGGCAGCCGCCATGACAATCGGCGTATAAACTTTGGCGAATTTTTCGACCCAAAGTTCCGACGGCGCACGGCGGGTCTGTGCTTCTCCCACCATGCGAATGATTTGTGCTAGTATGGTATTCTCTGCCAATTTGGTGCATTTCGCCTCCAAAAGGCCGTCCCCGTTGATCGTGCCTGCGAATATTTCATCATCGAATTGTTTTATAACAGGAATCGATTCGCCCGTAATGGGCGCTTGATTGACTTCACTCTCTCCTTTCACAACACGACCATCCAGGGGAATCTTTTCACCGGGCCGGATCAGAAAAATCGTATCGACTTCCACTGACTCTGGTGTGATGGTGGTTTCATTTCCTTGCGCATCGCGAATGCGGGCAATGGGAGTTGTCAGGTCCATCAGCGCAGCGACTGCTTTGCGTGCGCGACCCACACTCCAGGCTTCGAGTAGCTGTGAAAAAGCAAACAAAAACGCAACGGCTGCTGCTTCAAACCACTCATCAATAAACAGTGCACCAGTCACAGCGATGAACATCAGCAGGTTCATATCCGGCCGCAAACGTTTGAATGCGAACCAGGCTTTGGGAAGCACAAACCAGATACCTGTGATGATGGCTGCCAGATACTGCAACCGAACAGGTAACGGCATCGATCCGTTGACGGCTTCTTCCGCACCCAAGGCGGCGCTGAGACTGCCTGTTAGAGCGATATGAGTCAAAAAAGCGGAGCACATCAGCACGCCACTCAAGCCGGTCAACAGAGTTCTGCCCTGTTTCGACCAGAAAGAGCCCGTCTTTGCTTGTTTTTTATCATCATCCCAGATCTCAGCCCGCATCCCGGTCTGGTTGACCGCTTGAATGATCGCTTCCGATGACACAGGCTGCGTTGATGGCTTGACGGTCATTCTTCTGTTGAGCACATCAAAAAACAGAAATTCCTCTCCACCAACCAAAGGGGAAAGTTCACGTTTCAGAATGGAGACTTCTTCGACACAATCCATGTCCTGGATTTTAAAGATCTGATCGTTTTGTTTCTGATCCATGAAATATCGATATCGAATATAGAGAGAGGGAGCAGGGTCATATACTAATCAAAAGTGATAGATACATAAAATCATAGCACTTCAGGAGAAGAAACAGAAACTTCGGTTTTTTTTCTTCGCAAAATTCTGATAAAAGGTTTAAGATCCGGCTTTGACCGTTTTAAATGGAATCATTTTCATAATCGCTTTGATTGACATAGCGAGTCAGATTACAACTTACAAAAATGTAACAGCTGGTCAGCAAAAATTATAGAAGTAAATCGCGTAAAAAACGGTAAGTCAGTGCGACTATCAGCACTAGTTCATAAAGGAATCACATGAGTAAAGACTATATCGCCACCAGACAGAAGAAATTGAATTCACTCCTCAAACGGATGGGCGTTGAAGCCCTGTTAGTCACCAGTGAAACGAATGTGACCTATCTCACTGGCTTTGGTGGTGATTCCAGCTACTTGTTAATTGGCAGAGGACAAATCGTCCTGATCAGCGATGCTCGTTATACGATTCAAATCGAGGAGGAATGTCCCGGTCTGGATGTTTACATTCGTCCGTCCACCGAGTCGATGACAACGGCTCTGGAAAAAGTCTTGAAAAAAGCACATCTTGAAAAAGTAGGTTTCGAAAGCCATGTTGTGACATGTGCTCTTTTAGAGTCGTTAAATGGTATCACACCTGCCATCCAGTGGACTCCCCTCGACGGTTTTGTTGAAGAGTTACGGATGGTCAAAGATGCATCGGAAATTGAGGAAACCCGTAAAGCCGTTCAACAGGCGCAACAGGGATTTGGTGTATTGCGTGCCATCCTCACGAAAGAAATGACAGAGCTACAGGGAGCCCATGAACTAGAACACGCAATGCGACGTTTTGGAGCCCGACAGGCGGCCTTCGATCCCATTGTCGCAGCCGGCGAGCGGGCAGCTCTGCCACATGCGATACCGTCAGAAAAACGGATTGGAGAATCTCCCTTTTTACTGGTCGACTGGGGCGCCATGACCCAAAAAGGGTATCGAAGCGATCTGACGCGCATGATCATCCACGGTCGACCAACAAGCAAGCTGGAAAAAGTTTACAACACGGTGTTAAAAGCACAGTGTGCTGCCATCGAAGCCATTCGTCCGGGAGTGACATGTAAAAAAGTCGATTCTGTCGCACGAAAAATCATCGACAAAGCAGGCTTTGGAAAATACTTTTCGCATGGTCTGGGGCACGGCATCGGTCTCGATATTCACGAAGGTCCGCGCCTGGGAGCCAACCAATCCACGGAACTCAAGCCAGGTATGATTGTGACCGTTGAACCAGGCATCTATCTGTCAGGCTGGGGAGGCGTACGCATTGAAGACGATGTGCTGGTAACCCGCGATGGGCACGAAACTCTCACCAGTGTGCCAAAGGAGTTTGAGGATTCCCTGTTGTAATTCCAATTGCAACAGGACTGAGTTTCTTCTCTATTGAATCATTCTGAAAATTCCCGCAATATTTTATGGCATAAAATTCCCTTGACAAAATGGAGGCCATCGAAACAGCAACGCTGTCTCCGTTTTTTAGTGTTTAATTTTAACTTGACACCGCTGCGCCCTTTCCAATACTGGCTTCCCTGCGTCACGCGCGCGAGGCGATCATTTTTTCCCAGTGAATCTCTCTACCCCTGTTGATCAGGGCTGCTCAGAGTATGGCATTGAATATGCGTAGTAGGTCTGGGTAGGAAATAAGGCCCTGTTTGGGGGATATTTTTCCACAATTTTACAAACCGGAGTCCATTTTTTACAAAACCAAGGAGGCAACACGATGCAACCCGCCGACTCGTGCGACCTGTTTTCTATTTTGGATCAGGTCACCGACCCTCGCGGGCGTCAGGGACAACGCCATACTTTTAACGCCATGCTGGCGGCCATTATTTGCGGAACACTTAGCGGAATTCGCAGTATGCGAATGATTGCAAAATGGGTTCGCCAACTCGAACCGAGTACCTATCATTGGCTCGGCTTCAAACGAATTCCACCGTGTGCGAATACGTATACAGATCTCCTCAAAGAGATCTGCCCGGAAGAATTTGAGAAGGCGATTCGCGAATGGACGCGAACCTTGAAAGGCATTGAAATGGGTAATGATTCTCTGCGGGCAACTTCGATTGATGGCAAGACATTGTGCGGCAGTTTACAGACGCATCAACGCGCAGTTCATCTCCTCTCTGCACTCGATCAGCAAACCGGTTGCGTGCTGAGCCAGACGCGTGTTGATTGTAAAACAAATGAAGCGAAAGCTGTCTTCAGTCTGTTCAAAACCCTTGTTTTGAAGGGAAAAGTGATCATTGGGGACGCCATGTTTTGCCAGCGAGATGTTTGTGAAGAGATCGTTGATTCGGACGGCGATTATTTTTTCACCGTCAAAGAAAATCAGCCAACATTGCTGAAAGAGATTCAACTGGCCTTCGCTGAAACCGAAGGCTTTTCCCCCCTGGCAACGGTGCGAAATGGAAGCCGAACGCGAGGCAGCTTCGACGCTTGGTAAGGGACATGGACGCGTTGAACATCGACGACTGATAACAACAACGATGCTCAACAAACATCTCGACTGGCCGGGCGTGAAACAGGCTTGCAAGATCGTCCGCACAACGACACAGAAGGGTGAGACCACGACTGTAGTAGCGTACGCAATTTCAAGTGTGGGACGTGACCGAGCGGGTGCGAGTCAGTTGCTTCAATGGAATCGTGGACATTGGGGAATCGAAAATCGATTGCACTGGGTGCGCGACGAATCGTTTGGGGAAGACCGCTGCCGTGTGCGGACCGCATCGGCTCCGCAGATACTTGCCGGTATCCGAAATATCGCCATCAATTGGCTCCGCAGTCAGGGAATCGATACAATCGCTGAAGCTTTACGCGAAAATGCCTGGAATCCACAACGATTCTTTGCCAAACTCGGCAAACCAAATCTCTGAGCAGCCTTGGGGAAACAAGGGGTATCCGTAAAAATATTACTGTGGCATAATACGAGCATTCAAATAAAAAGCTTGCCTGTTCTTTAAGATAATTTTAATATGAAAGTATTGGCATGATGAAAGTCAATGCGAGTGATTGAGAGAAATGAAGTCGATTGCCAGTTGAACAAGAATGAAATTGCAGTGTCTTCGGATAGCATAAACTTTCTCAAACGGGAGTGATAAAAATGAATAGTAAAGAGTCACCCCAAGACGAAACGATTCAGCCAAGCTTTCACTGGAAGCGTATCATTCCAGTTCTGCTGATCCTGATTCTGGTAGCAGCTGGTTTTGCGTGGAACTACGGCTTACTTCCTTCATCGAAACCCGGTGCGCGAGAAAACGCGATTATGGTGATTGCCCCTTATCAGTATCAGGGGACGTGGGTATTTGATGACGCTTCCGTTGGCTTGGTGCGTGAACCGTTTGTGGCTGGTGTACCTGAAATGATCGATGTCATTGTAAAGGATATCCCAGGTTCTGAAGAGGGCTTTCGGCTTTTGTTTTCTGCAAATGCGTTTCCCGGTTATCAGAAAAAACTGGTATGGCTGCGTGGAGATGGCGGCGGAAACTATTATCGTTTTGAAGATGATCCCATGGAAGGGTGGATCTGCCCGGCGATGTTCAAATACTATTCCACCGCACCAAAAGAACTCTACGTTAAAGCCGAGTCGAAGAATTAACCGTACAAGTTGGTCTATCCGCTTGGAAGAACGAGTAAACGATTACGCAATGATTTTGTCAATCACTTTGCCATGCACATCGGTCAGTCGGAAGTCGCGGCCTGCATAGCGATAAGTCAGCCGTTCGTGATCGATGCCAAGTAGGTGCAACATCGTGGCGTGCAGGTCGTGGGCAGAGACCGGGTTCTCGACAGCGCGGAAACCAAAATCGTCGGTGGCCCCGTAGATCGTACCTCCCTTGATGCCACCGCCGGCAAGCCACAGGGAAAAGCCCCAGTGGTTATGGTCGCGACCTTGCGCTGCACCAGAACCATTCGTGCCCATCTCCACCGAAGGTGTTCGACCGAATTCCCCCGTGCAAAGAATCAGCGTTTCATCAAGCAGCCCGCGTTGTTTGAGGTCGATGATCAATGCAGCCAGACCTTGATCGCATTCGCCGGCCACTTTGCGATGGCTCGCATTGATATTCGAATGGCTGTCCCACGGTTGCATATTGCCATGCCAGGTTTGCACGAAGCGCACGCCACGTTCGACAAGTCGTCGCGCCATTAACAGTTGGCGGTTCTGTGGACCATCACCATAGAGTTCAAGAATATGTTTGGGCTCCTGCTGGACATCAAAAGCGTCCGTCGCTTCGACCTGCATTCGATACGCGAGTTCGAACGACCGAATGCGAGCTTCCAGTGCCGCTTCATTCGGGCGATTTGCGAGATGTCGATCGTTCATTCTTTGTAATAAGTCGAATTGAGATTTCTGTTCTTGTGGTGTGAGGCGATCATTGTGGACATATTCAATTAGTCGTTTAGGATCGGTTTTCGAAGTATCGACATAAGTGCCTTGATAAACACCTGGCAGAAATGCGGAACGCCAGTTCCCTGCGCCACCTACGGGAAGTCCTCCAGGACAGAGCGCAATGAATCCCGGTAAATTCTGATTCTCCGAACCCATGCCCCAGGTCAGCCACGAACCAAAGCTCGGACGCACCAGCCGCAGGTCTCCGGTGTTCATCAGCATGAGCGACATCTCATGGTTGGGCAGTTCTACATGCATCGACCTGATGACGGCCATGTCATCCACGCACTTTGATAGATGCGGAAAGATCTCACTGACGGGAATGCCACTTTCACCATGTTTTTGAAACTTGAATGGAGAAGGCAGGGCGACTCCCGTTTTGCGTTCGGTTTGCAGATTGTCAAAAGGTAACATCTGCCCGCCGCGTTTTGTGAGTTCGGGTTTCGGGTCAAACGTGTCAACTTGCGACATACCACCATTGAGAAAGACGTGAATCACATGTTTTGCTTTACCGACGAAGTGAGGCGCCGAACCAGCGGCAAGACCATCACGACCGAGAAGATGGGCCAACGCCAGCGAGCCGAATCCCATTCCGCTACGTTGCAGAAATTGACGACGAGAAAAATGTTGTTGATCGTGCATTGGTTTAATCCACAAATACAAATTCGTTGGCAGCGAGCAGCACATGCGCCAGTCGTTGCCACGGGTTGGTTTTTGACTTTTCTTTTTGAGATCGAATGTAGCGGAGGGCGAGTTCTACTTCTTGCGGTTCCGGAGATCGGGAATAGGTGCGCTGATAGAGTAAACGCACCCGTTCTTCGTCCGTTTTTGCGGATGCAATTCCTTTAAGAGAGGCGAGTGCCACAGCCCGGTCCTGAATAAAACTGGAATTCAGTGCAAACAATGTCTGCTGAGGAACGTTCGTTTCCGGACGCTTGGCAGTACACGCATTCGGATTCGCTCCATCGAAGGTGCTCGCCATGCTGGATAAAATATCGCGGTTGACAAATGCGTAGACGCTGCGCCTGGGAACCACCGGTTTGGAGAGCAGGTTGAAGGGGCGGCCTCCCATTTTGGTGTCGAGTTCTCCGGACACCAGTAACATCGAATCCCGCATGGCTTCCATTTCGAGCCTTCGTCGAGGCATTCTCCAGAGTAGTTTGTTTTCGGGGTCTTTGATGCGCGCCTCACTATTCTCGATGGCCGCTTGCTGATAGACGTTAGTTAGCATGATCCGACGGTGCAGTTTTTTTAGTGACCAGCCCTCTTCCAGAAATTTTGTCGCCAGATAATCCAGTAGTTGCGGATGCGTGGGTTGCTGGCCGCGCGTCCCAAAGTCATCGGGTGTCCGCACGAGGCCACGGCCAAAGTGATGCTGCCAGGCCCAATTCACGATCACGCGTCGAGTCAACGGATTGGCCGGATCTACAATTGACTGTGCCAACCCGAGTCTTTGCTTTCCAACAGGAAATGGATTGGGATTCGGGGCTGATAAAGCGGTCAGAAAACGCGCCTGAACCGGCTTTCCTCGATCAATGGGATTTCCCCTGCGGAAGACATAGAACTCATCAACCTGTTCCTCTTCATGTAGTGCCATCGCGCGAGGTGGTGAACCTGGTGATGTCAGGTGTAAGTTATGAATGGCGCCTTTGCGTCCCACGAGGTTGTCTCGTATCGGTCGATTCAGCAGCGTCACCGCAATCTCTTCTTTCATGGCCGTCGGTGTATTCGGCGCGTATAAGTGTCGTCTTAGTTGCCGGTTGATCGGGCTGTTCGCATCGAGGTGCCGAGGGTCTTCATCGGGAATGACTTTTGCGCCGGTGTCAGCTTCCAGCGCAGTGTCCGTCAAGGCTTTTAACCATTGCTGATGCACGTCGGCAAAGAGCTTGCCATAAACATCGGCGACTTCAAGCAGCGACGCTGGTTTCTGCTTTGCAAGCGCCTCTAATACACGAGGATTCCAGCGGGGCGCATTTGAGCTGACCTTTTGCATGGCAGGTTGTTTTGCTGGATCACCATTTTCTTTGGTAAGTGACTGGACCAATGCCAGACATTGATCCTGGAATTTCTTTGAATCAAGCTTTGATAGCTGAAGCCACGGCCCGAATACAGAATCTTTTTTAGACAATCCAGCAAGGTACTTTCGCCAGCGATTCAACACGAGCGGTCGCAGGTCATCAGTACGGTAAGAGAGAAACGTTGCCGATAAGTCTTGTTCAGGAGTTCCTTTGGCAAGTTCTCGAAGATAGAGGCCTACCTGCATTCGAAGCCGGCTGCGCATGATGGCACTTTGTTCGCGACCCATATCGTCGTGCTGTTCCTGTCGCTGTGACAGCGCTGCTTGATAGTCGCGATACGATTTGGTGTCTGGCGTTTGGCCAATCATGGGAAGTCGTTGCGGCAACCGACTACTTCCCAGAGTGGCATACAGCGAGTAGTAATCGTCTGTAGGAATCGCATCGTATTTGTGGTCATGACAGCGCGCACAGGTAACGGTCAGTCCGAGCAATCCACGCGTCACAACGTCGATCTGATCATCAAGCGTGTCATGCGGGTTTCGGAACTGCATGCCTACTGTCAGAAATCCTAGTGCTGCCAGAGCCGAGTCATTTTCTTTCAGCCCCAACTGGTCAGCGGCAAGCTGCTCTTTCACAAAGCGGTTGTAGGGAACATCCGCGTTCAACGCGCGAATGACATAGTCACGGTACGTATAAGAAAAGGGAAATTTCTTGAATCCAATGGCGCTTCCGCCATATGTATCTGCATAGCGTGCAATGTCGAGCCAGTGTCGGCCCCAGCGTTCGCCGTAGTGAGGTGAGTCAAGCAGCCGATCAATGACTTTTTCAAACGCCTGTGGAGACTTGTCATTCACGAACGCTGTCACTTCATCCCACGTAGGTGGAAGTCCGGTGAGGTCAAACGTGGCACGGCGAATCAGTTGCCGTCGATTGATAGTGGGTGATAACTGCAATCCAGATGCTCTCAGTCGTGTCAGGATGAAGCGATCAATGTCTGTGATCGTTGTGTTGTCAACTTGCGGAAGTTTCGGCCTTTTAATGGGCTCAAACGCCCAGTGATCCTGGAAGGGAGCACCCTCCTGAATCCATTGTTCCACAAGTTTGATCTGTGTAGCACTCAACGATTTACCTGACTCTGCAGGTGGCATGCGCAGGTCGGGGTCCTTGGAGATAAGCCGCTGGAAGAGTTCACTCTCATGCGGTTTCTTCGGCACAATCGCAGATTCCTTCGCGGCTCCTTCGATATCCAGCCGCAAATCAGCTTGACGTTTCTCTGCATCCGGTCCGTGACAGTGCAGACAGTGTTCGGCTAAGATCGGGCGAATGTGTTCATTGAACCGTACCTCGGCGGCGAAACCGACACACGCCTGAAAGAAGAGCACCAGACTTGCAGAGACGAGAAACGTAAATGGAAATCTGCGTTGATTCAGCATGGCAACCAGCCTTTCTCGACGCCTGCCTGGATTAACTCGCCTTCCGCTTCAGAGTCGAGCGAATAGTAAGCTTGCAGCCCGCTGGTATGCTGGCGCATGACCTGTTCCGCGTGATCCGGGTCACCGGATTGTAAAGCAGCGAGTAGCAGTCGATGGCCGTTGGTTGTCACTTCGCAAGTCTGCGCAGTGATGGCACTGTGTCGACGATGCATGCCAGCGAGCCACAACTCCAGTTGCGGTCGCAGAGTATGCCAGGCTGCCATTAAACGGGAATTGCAAGCGGCGCGAATGATCTCTTCATGAAAAGCAATGTCGAGGTGTGTCAGCTTCAGTAAGTCTCGTTCTAGCTCTGTTTGGCGAATGTTCTCTTCAATCGCGGCAACCGCTTCTTCTGTGAGACGCAGGCAAGCCAATCTGACCGCAGCCAATTCGAGTGCTTGTCGAAACTCAAGAATCTCATGCGCATCTGCCAAGGTGAGCTTTCGAACAATGGCCGTGCCACGGTCGTCGAAGTCCAGAAGTCCTTCGCCTGCTAATTGGAATTTCGCCTTTCGAACGGATGCACGACTGACGCCAAGTTGTGTCGCCACTTGTGCTTCAGCCAATGCCGCACCAGGCGCTAACGCGCCAGACAAGATTGCCTCTCGCAGTTGTTTTTCCACATCGTCGCTAATCAACTGTTTTTGGATCTTGCGAAGGGGGAATTCGGTATTTGGTTTTTGGGGGAGTTTTTTATGCATGTAGTTATACTAATGTGTCGACGGTCGACCGCCAACGATAGAGTAAAATAATAGCGAGTTTTTCAATATTCCCGAACAAAATTTGAGATTTATTGGTCCAATATACTCACTTACTGAATCGCGGATTTACTGATGATGAAGTTGATTATCCAGAATCTTTGTTTCTCTATTCAGACGTTTTCCCGGAGCGATTCTCTTTTGTGTTTTTCAATGACACGTATTTGTAAAGTCTTGACGTGATATGGTGACCTCTATATGCATCCATTCTAATCCTGCAAACAGTAGGATTTCCCATGTGACATATTGGAATCGATCTACATCGAAAGACTGTTGCCATAGCCGCAGTCAATGACTCGGGCAAGTTGCAGTGATTGGTTCGATCCTCAGCGACCATTACTGCTTCAGGTAGACTTCACTGAACTGCGTCCAGCCATCATCAGAAACGCTCACGCTCATCTTTATAATCGCCCCCGTCGTATTCTCTTTGAATTGAACCTCATGCGGCCATGCTGCAATGTAGAAACGGTTCTTCCCTTTCGGAATGAGCCGTACTTCGCGGAAGCAGCCGATTGGTCCTCGGTCAACATCAAATGTTGGTTGATCGACAGACGCGACCAGACATCCGTCTCTCTCTTGCAGCTCGAACCCAGACGCGGCATTAGTATCAAGTGGTAGATATTTCCCGGTGAAGCAGTCAAGGCTCCGGGACGACGAGGAATCCAAAGGCAAAGGTAATTCCAGAAAATCGAGTAATTCACGATAACGCTCAATCCAATCGTTATTCGAAATATCCTGTCGTACCTTGGTGATGGCAAGATCTTCAAATACTTGATCTGAAATCTCGCCAAATTCTTCCCAGAAAGCAATGAAGCCAGGAAATCCTCCTACCTGCCTCCTGCGCGTGTACGGATACTGATCATGGGATTCAATCCAAAGCTCCAGCATCCGTTGACCACGCACTTCGACCACGTCACGAAAGTTCTTCTCGATATCCTTCGGTCTCAGGTAGATCAAAACAGGATCCAGAGAAGCAATCAGGCTCTCAATCCTGCAGACGAGATCAAGGATCGCATTCCGATCACAATTAAAGATCAACATCGATCGGACATGGTTCTGAAGGATTGCTACGTCGAGAACATCGATCTGATCCTGTTCATGTAATTCATATGCATAACTCTGCCAGCGCGACACGACGTCTTCAATATAATCGGACCACGAGTGATGCCGTTGTGGCTGATAGAATAAACAAACAGGATGAGTTTCGGCCTCTTCATGACACCAGCGCGAAAGGTGGCCGTTGGAGTGCAATTGTTGATGGATGAACTGTGAAGCCGTCGACTTGCCAGTGCCAGGCATGCCCTCAACAAGTATAAGTCTCGTATCTCGCACTACATAAACCTGTTTAAACGATGACATAAATCGTCCCTTCGAATTATGATATCGCATTAGACAAACTGTGCGAACAGAAATGAGCCCTATTTCGCAGGAACGTTTGACTTTTCGGGCGCGTGTGACGTCCGTCTTATGGTTCCTGTTTACAAATTGTGACCGCGGATGCTGCATCATGTCCAATTCCAGCAACTGTTGGAGCTTGATGAGAGATTTAGCAAACGATTATTTGCGATGCACCTCACTTGTCAGTCAGTCTCGGCCGGATTGGTTTCGCAAATCCTCGTTTTGATAGTCACTTATTGTATTTTCTGTTGCTTCAGTGAAAAACTCGTTAAATCTTTTGTATTCAATGAGTTATCGTAAATTTCATACCAAAGTGAGGCAATTTGTTTGGGAAATGCGGAATAGGCGTGCACAGTGATGGACTTTATTGGAGAAACCCCCCTGTTTCACTTGGTTTTCGAAGGGGAATTGGCTTAGAATCTCTCACTAAGTGAGTCAAATGGGTAGAGCGTGCGCGCAATCTGTGTGTTCGATCTCTCTCCAAACATAAAATTAGACACCCTGAATTTGAAACGAAAACGCAGTGCTGATCAAAGTTTGTGTTGAGGTTGCATCAGGGTAGCAGGCATTGCAAACGCAGCTTGATAATATGAAATAAGGTAGGGCAATGGCAAAAAACGAGGTCCCGAAAGGCGAACCTTTCGATTTGGAAAAACTTCAAACACTGTTTGAAATGATGGAAAAGCATGGGCTGACTGAAGTCAATCTGAAGAAAGGCGAAGAGACTTGGAAACTACGCCGCGGTCCACAGGAAATGATTTCGATGGTTCCTGCCGCAGCGATGCCGCATCAGATTCCCCAACAACCCATTGCTGCGGCGCCCCCTGTTCCGCAGTCTCAGGAAGCAACTCCCGCTGTTGAGTCTGGTCCTGTCATCAAGAGCCCGACTGTGGGGACATTCTACGCATCTCCCACACCCGATGACCCTGCCTTTATTAGCGTTGGATCAAAGGTGAATGCAGAGACGATTGTCTGTATTGTGGAAGCGATGAAAGTGTTTAACCAAATTCCTGCAGAGATGAATGGTACCATTACCGAGATTTTGGTGAAGGATGGGGAAGCCGTCGAATTTGGCCAGCCTCTATTCAGAGTCTCTCAAGGCTAATGCCTGTTTTGTAAAATGTTCGTGATGCAGTTGTACAACGGTTACGAATCGAAATTCAGAAGTAGAGTCCTTTTACCAAGTCATAAAACATGTTTCAAAGAATACTGGTAGCCAACCGAGGAGAGATCGCACTGAGAGTCATTCGTGCTTGTCGTGAGATGGGTATTGAGACTGTCGCGGTTTTTAGTGAAGCAGATCGGGATGCACACTATCTTTCGTTAGCTGATGAAGCGATTTGTATTGGCCCGCCTGCGGCAACAGACAGTTATCTGATGATCAATCGAATTATCAGTGCGGCTGAAATTGGTAACGTTCAGGCAATCCATCCTGGTTATGGTTTTTTGGCGGAAAATGCGCACTTCGCTGAAGTCTGTCGTAGTTGCAATATCGAGTTTATCGGCCCTCCTCACGAAGCCATGGCTAAGCTGGGAGATAAAGTTTCTGCGCGAGAAATTGCGAAAGCAGCAAACGTGCATTTATCCCCGGGAACCGAGGGGTTAGTGACCGATGAATCCGAAGGGCTCAAAGTAGCACAGGAAATCGGTTACCCGGTTTTGATCAAAGCGACTGCCGGTGGTGGTGGTAAAGGGATGCGCGTGGCCCGCAATGATATTTCTCTGAAAGCGGGATTGAAGGCAGCGTCAGCCGAAGCGGAAGCGGCATTCAAAAATGGCGGCGTTTACATCGAAAAATATATTGAGAACCCCAGGCACGTTGAAGTGCAGATTATGGCGGACAATCATGGGAATGTCGTCCACCTCTGGGAGCGTGATTGTAGTTTGCAACGACGTCACCAAAAGCTGGTGGAAGAGAGCCCCGCTCCTAACTTGCCGCATTCCGTGCGTGAAGACATTTGTAAAGCCGCCTGTCGTTTAATTGAATCAGCCGGATATACCAATGCGGGAACCGTCGAGTTTCTGGTTGGACCTGATAATCAATTTTATTTTATCGAAGTCAATGCGCGGATTCAGGTAGAGCATCCTGTGAGTGAATTGATTTCCGGAATCGATTTGATTCAACAGCAGATTCGCGTCGCCGCCGGTGAAAAACTCGATCTCAAACAAAAGAATATTCCCTGCAATGGTTCCGCCATTGAATTGCGTATCAATGCAGAAGATCCTGAAAACGATTTTCGTGGGTCACCCGGTAAAATTACCAAGCTACGCGTGCCCGCAGGACCGGGCGTTCGGTTTGACTCACATATTTATGAGGGGTACACAGTCGGCCCTTATTATGATTCTCTGATTGGAAAACTTATTGTGCATCGACCGACTCGCGAAGAGTCTTTAGCGTGTATGAGGCGTTGTCTGGATGAGTTCGTCATTGAAGGAATCAAAACGACGATCCCCTTGGCGAAAAAGATCTTTAATCACTCGGCGTTTATTGAAGGTAAAGTCGATACCACATTTATCGAACGTACCTGGTAAAAAATATCGAATGATGAAAGCGATATAAAACCAATCGTTTTGTATTGTAATAGGCTCTCAAAATCTGGCGTTCGCAGATCGGAATAGAGCCCCTTGTCGGCAAAGCAGATTGGTTCCAAAGGCGAAAGTTCGCCCATTTCAATGTTGTGTTGTACGGTACATTTTATAAGCCACTCTTTTAAGACGAGGCTTTACTTTTTAACGAAACAGGTACAGGTAGACTAATGAAAGTAGGTATTTTAACAGGCGGTGGAGACTGTCCCGGATTGAATCCGGTGATCCGTGGCGCAGTACGCGTGATTTGCAATGCAGGTGGCGAAGTGTACGGCTTGCTGGAAGGCTGGCGGGGCGCCATTGAAGGAAACTACATCGAACTCAATTCCGAAAACACAGATGACATCATCTTCAAAGGGGGAACCATTCTGGGGTCCTCACGTACCAATCCTTACAAAAATGCGGAAGTCGATGTTCCCAGGTTGAGGGAAACATTTGAGAAGCTGGGCCTCGATTGTTTAATCGCCATTGGTGGCGATGACACACTGGGTGTTGCCAGTAAGCTTTGGAGTGAACACAAACTACCAGTCATTGGCTGCCCGAAGACCATCGACAACGACCTCAGTTCAACTGATGTGACGTTCGGTTTTGATACTTCCATTAACACTGTCATGGAAGCCGTTGACCGTTTGCGCACGACCGCGGAATCACATCGTCGGATCATGGTGGTCGAAACGATGGGTCGACATGCCGGCTGGATCGCTTTATTCTCCGGCTTGGCAACAGCGGCCGACTATACCCTGGTCCCGGAAGTCGAAATCGATATGGACCGCATGATTGAGGTATTGAAAAGGCGTCGTGCCAACGGAAAAATGTATGGCATCGTGATTGTCAGCGAAGGTGCTCAGTTCAGTTCGGAAGAAGGAGTCACGACACAGGATGGTGAAGTCGATGATTTCGGTCATGTGAAACTGGGAGGCATCGGCGAAACGGTTGCCAAACTGATCGAAGAGCGTACCGGCTTTGAAACTCGACACGTGACACTGGGACACCTGCAACGTGGTGGTTCACCCAGTGCCTATGACCGTGTGCTTGGAACACGCTGTGGTGTTCACGCTGGCTGGTTGGCATTGAAGCATCATTTCGGTTACATGGTTGCTCTGCGGGGTACGCAAGTTGTACCCGTTGCATTGGCAGACGCAGTCGGCGAAATGCGAGCACTCGAGCCTAATTTCCTCGAAGAAGCAGAAGTCTTCTTGCAATAATCGTTTCAGATCGATGCAAATCAAAGAAACCAGGCGCTGGAAACAGCGCCTAGTTTTATGTCAAATTGAAAGTGCCTTCATGCAACATGCTTTTAATCGCGATTCCCGCATCCGCAGGACGAATTACTAAACAATGTTATCTATTTGGCATTCTTTGTATTCACGCTGGATAATCATCCCCGCGTCTGTTTAAGATAGTGAAACAGAGTCATACCAGCAAATTCGCTTAGCCTACCAGAATGAGATACTACAGTTCTCAATGATTTCGATTTTCTTCCCGGAGGGACTAATGACATCACAGCGCTTGATCCACATTCACACCTCAATCTTTCTGTCTCTTTTCTGCATCGGTTTAATTTTAAGCCCTCAAACCACAGAAGCAGGTGATAAAGGATTCAAACCGATCTTTGATGGTAAGACACTCAAAAACTGGGACGGCGATCCTCGTTTCTGGTCAGTGGAAGATGGTGCAATCACAGGCAGAACTACTAAAGAAAATCCTACCAAAGGCAATACGTTCATTATCTGGCGTGGGGGAACGCCCGCCGATTTTGAATTGAAGTTGCAATATAAAATCATCGATGGCAATTCAGGAATACAATATCGTAGCTTCTCGGTTCCCGGTGCCGACAAATGGCGTGTGGGTGGCTACCAGGGTGACTT
>JAJDEK010000146.1 GCA_029259875.1 Planctomycetaceae bacterium | reverse complement strand
ACCCCTTGGATCTTAGAAAGAAACCAGGGGAGCAATTCGAAATTGACATAAATTCTGATGTCCGTTAGACTCCGCGTCCCTTCTTATTTGCAAAGCGATTTCGCATCGAAATCATTCCTCTCAATTTTTTCTCACCCAATTCATATATGAAGTTACTTCACCACAAATCATGGTTTCTGGTTGTGGCACTAGTTTTTCTAGTGGTCAAAGTAACGGGTTGCGCCCTGGTGGAAGAGGGAGCTATCTTGGGTCTACACAAGCACGCCACGAAAAAAACGGTTAATAAGCTGCCGGCAATTCCAGTATCAAAAGATGCAATGCAGGTGGAAATCGTCTTTATCGAGCGTCCTATCACAGATCCGCTACTCGGTTCATCACTTTGGAATGAAGTTGATGAAATCGGCGCCGTCGAATTGATGGACCAAAAGAATCTCAAACAGAATGGGTTTCGAGTGGGTCATGTGAGTTCGGTTCCTCCAATGGCACTCCAGACATTGCTCGGTCTGCAGTCGCATCTGGGTGGAGTGGGCAAACAGGATGAGTCTCTGCTACTTTCTGGACGACGGTTGATGTTGCGATCTGGAGTTCCCACTGATATTCAAACCAGTGGTTTTTATGAAAAGCGCAGTCTGGACTTATTCGAAGATGAAGATCAATTCGAAACAAAAAAATTCGAGAAGGCTCGTTGTGTCATGCGGGTGAAAGCGCATAAAGTTCAAGATGGCTGGGCACGTCTCGAATTTACTCCTGAAGTCCATTACGGTGCACAGCAATTACGACGCACGCCTACGAATATTGGCTGGCAACTCGAAAATCGACAGAACACAACACCATTTTATAAACAGAAATTTGAAGTCACCCTTAATGTGGGTGAGATGACTGTGATCACCGCCACAGATGATGTGACTCCCAACTCAGCCGGTCATCATTTCTTCCGTGGAAGGGGTCAAAAATCCGACATTCAAAAAATTCTGGTTGTGCGATTGTCTAATATGTCAAAAATGGATGTCGTTCGTTCTAAATAACAAAAAAAGAAGGCGACTCCCAGTGGAAGTGCCTTCTTATTTATGACTCTCTTTTCTTAACAAACAGCGGCAGGTTTAAACCTTGCCGAAGATCGTCTTTCCGGTGGAGTAGAGGTCATCGCAGGCTTCACTCATGCGATTTGCGACTCCTAATTCTCCGGCTTTAAGATAGCTTCGGGGATCGTAAACTTTTTTGTTTCCGACTTCCCCATCAATTTTTAAGACGCCGTCGTAGTTTTTCAGCATATGATCAACAACGGGGCGACTGAAGGCATATTGTGTATCTGTGTCGATATTCATCTTCACAACACCGTATTCCAGAGTTTCACGCAGCTGATCTTCAGGGGTACCAGATCCGCCGTGAAAGACGAGATCGAATGCTGCCTCTTTACCATATTTGGCAATCACTGCTTCCTGGCCGAGCTTCAGAATTTCTGGTCGGAGCTTAACAGCACCCGGTTTGTAACTGCCATGCACGTTTCCGAAAGTCGCTGCAAACATATAACGGCCCAAACCATTAAGTGCCTCGTAGACGGCAACCATGTCTTCAGGTGAAGTATAAAGCTTGTCAGCGGGTTGGTCAGAGTTATCGACTCCGTCTTCTTCACCACCTACAACACCGGCTTCTACTTCCAGAATGATTTCATTTGCCGCACATAGCTTTAAAAGCTCGACAGATAATTCTAGATTTTCTTTTAAAGGCAATTCCGATGCATCGAGCATGTGAGATTGGAACAAGTTGGGAAGTCCGGCCTCACGACGTCGTGCTGTTTCAGCAATTAATGGCTTCAGGAATGAATCAACTTTTCCTGGTTGGCAATGATCGGTATGCAAGGCAATCAAAATATCATATCGTTCCG
Organism: Planctomycetaceae bacterium; assembly: GCA_029259875.1. Lineage (GTDB taxonomy): Bacteria > Planctomycetota > Planctomycetia > Planctomycetales > Planctomycetaceae > Gimesia. The sequence continues at coordinate 1,603 of JAJDEK010000146.1, read as the reverse complement.
CCAACCGGTGAGTTGCTTCCGCTAAAATGATCGAACCCAGGACGGCGTCTTTTTGTTCCAGACCCGATGCAAATTGGCCACCACCTGTGGAAACCTGAATGATTCCATCTGATTTTTTGTCTGCAAATGCTTTTAAGGCACCATTGATAGTGACCAAAGAAGTCACGTTCATTGCGGGATAGGCATAATTGCCTTCTTGAGCGGCATCCAGCATCGCTGCGTATTGAGCTGGGGTTGCAATCGGCATTGGTTTTTCCTGTTCAATTTAAAAAGTAGTTGAAAATATTTTTGTTCTGAATACTTAAAGTCAGAATGACAGAATGCATCTTGCCCAATTAGGGCTATTTCTCAGATGAGTTTGAAGTGTTTCCTTCATCACTGAAAGCGAGCAGCATGAAACCGGATATGGTCTTTCGGAGAGCACAATTTGAGAGCTCCGGCCTTTTCGAACTTTTTACTCAGTGCATTCGAATTATGAGTCGGCTTTTTACGCTGCTTATATACAGTTTATTATCAAGTTCTGGCCAGTCATTCAAGTGTGAAGCGATTCTGGAGTTATGAATGATTGGCAGCTTAATTGCCCCAATGCCTACTTTTTCACAGGAAATGAAGGTAGTTTCGGCAACTTTTTCAGTAGATTGAATCGAGATAGTTTGGATTGAGGCTTGCCAGGGTCAGGGGAGTTTGTGGCATTTGTCTGCTGATGGAGTTTGGGCTCAGGTGTATAGGCGATGACTCGCAAATCATCGAGCAGAATCGAACCCAGGCCATTAAGTGACATCGTGAGGATCAAATTCTCAGTTTGTGGAATTTCTCGTATGAGGTCAAACTTTTGCCAGTCACTCTCTGCATTCCAGTGAAGAGCACCCCCCGGTCCCATAATGCTGTCCTGCAGGGTAGCTCCTTGCTGGTTACCGGTAATGGAATTCGTCACTTTAATCCAGCCGGTAATATGCACAATTTGGCCACTCCGTACCGCAAGGGGAGGCGTCGTGACTCTGACCAAAGGCCCCTTGATATTTGCGGGGATTTCATTGCGTTTGAGAGGAGCCGCCAATAATCGCAGGCTGAAGTCACCAGACTTTTTGTCTCGCGGATATAATTCTGCAATCGCTTCGGTTCCCTCGATTGAGTTCTGTTCATGTTTCCAGCGCTCGACGACCATCGTATCAATGTCTTCAAAGTCACCAGAACGTAACATGTTGGACTCGATTTTTTTCGCACTGCGACCAATCTTTTCGATCATTTTCCAATGGTCAGGTAAAGTGCTATAGGAAATCGTAAACGGACTCGTTAGCGCAGATGGAAAAGTGCGTATGGCTTCACTCCATTGATTTCTTTGCAAAATACGGAGCATTTGCATTGAATCGCGGGCACGGCTACGCGCTGCATGATAGTCATGACTGGCTAATGCCGTTTCGGCCTCATTCGCTAATTGCTGTGATCGTTTGAGAATCGCAGGTCCATCCATGCGTGCAATCTGACTCACACCTAGATTAATGAGTTCGGTATTCGTTTTTTGGCAACGTTCTAGTTTAGCGCGACATAATTGCACACTGGTTTCAGCGGAAGGTTGACTGAAAGTCGCGACTTTTTTCCTCAG
>JAJDEK010000145.1 GCA_029259875.1 Planctomycetaceae bacterium | reverse complement strand
GTTCGACACTTCCAGGTACGGCTATTTAACATCCCGGAGAATTTATCCTCGGTTGCCAGCAGAAACAGACTACCTCCTGGCTGGAGGACACGATGAATCTCTGATAATCCATGTCTTGGATCAGCTACATACTCCAATACCCAGCCACAGGTAACACAATCAAACGATTCATCCAGGAAAGGTAAATTCGTAAGGTCGGCTGAAAGGTAGTTGGGTCGCTGGCTATCCATTCGACTTCTTGCACGTTTTAACATCTGATGCGATAAATCGCAGGCTACCAAGCGTGCTTCTGGATGTGTTTCGCGAAGTAGATGCCCCAGAATCTGTCCTGCCCCAGAACCAATATCCAAAATGCTGCGAAACTCAGTGACATCAAAACGGCGGGTTTTGATAATGCGACCAACAAGTGGGTCATGCAGCGATAACTTACTCGCTAAATAAAGCACTGCACCTGCAGGACCGTCGTATAGTTTACGAGTCGTAGATTGAAACTGGCTTTGATCAACTTGACTTCCACCACGAAATTCAATCAATGATTTCAAAGATTTTTTTAAGCGTTTCCGTTTTTGACCAGTTTTTTTAGGAGAACTTAATGGAGCCATAGTTCACTATACTTGTTAAATTTAGTTAGGAATTTTAAAGTTGAAAATTACTTCTGAAATCAATTCGTAAGCATCTTAACTATCAAGCGCTGAGAATTCGTTATGATTTACCACATTCTTAAAAATCGCTAAACAACATTCTCTTTATAAGTGTCATAAACGTCCCAATGATAATAACTTATGATTGTCGAATATTCCAGCAGCTTGATCAATGCAATTTGTCCGGTTATGATCAATGATATATCGGTACATTCAAATCAATAGTATCTAAGCAGCTATATATTGATCGTGATTCGTGATGAGGCTGAAAATCTTGACATTTTCAAACCTTGAGTTGCGCTAGAAAAAGAATTTCTGTAAGGAAATTAAGGCTTAAATTGTCCATGACCGAACGGATCAATCTAAAACAATCTGACGACCCCCGCGATGTTATCCATCTCGCAGTTCAACACTTGGCTAATGGAGAATTAGTCGCGTTTCCAACGGCAACGGCTTATGTTATCGCAGGTCAGTCACTTAGTTCGTCAGCTATGACCAAGCTACGGTCACTATCAAATACAGAGGAACCACTTGTTCTCTGCGTGAAAGGGTTCGATGAAGGGCTGGACTATCTGCCAGAAATGCCCGCCATAGGTCGCAAACTGGCTAAACGTTGCTGGCCTGGTCCTGTGATTCTGGAATTGAATCGTCCTGGTAATGAAAGCCTATTCTCTCATATACCAGAGGATATTCAGGCACAAATCAGTCCTGGAACCCAGATTCGCTTACGGGCTCCTGCCCATGAAATTATTTTCCAGACCATGCGGCTCTCCCCTGCACCCCTTGTATTGTTGAACGAACAACCAAAATACCAAACTGCCGATTCCATCATGGCTGATTTTGACGGTCAAGTTGCTTTGATCATTGATGATGGGCCTTCTCGCTTTGGTGATCAATCTACAATCGTCTCCATTTCCGATGAGGACTGGAAGATCCAAGAACCGGGTGTTGTCACTGAAACCACGCTGAAAAGATTGTCGAGTGAAATTTACATGTTTGTCTGCACAGGTAATACCTGCCGCAGTCCTATGGCAGAAGGGTTATTTCGCAAATTGCTCTCAGACAAGCTTGGTTGCCTGGAAGATGATTTGGCTGACCGTGGTTTCATTGTTGGCTCAGCCGGTCTGGCTGCCGCACTCGGAGCCCCTCCCAGCCCTGAAGGCGTTACGATTCTGGCGGAAGAGGGAATTGATATTCGAAGCCACGAGAGCCAGCCATTGACCGAGCGGCTACTTGACCAATCAGACCATCTCTACACTATGACACAAGGACATCGTTTGGCAATTCTGGCAGAACGACCTGATCTGGAAGAGACTGTCAAGCTGCTTTCACCGGAAGGACATGACATTTCCGACCCAATCGGTGGAGGTTTTCAATGCTATGTGGATTGTAAAAAAGAAATTGAGAAACATTTGAAGTCAATTATCGCACAGATCAACGTACCTTGAATTGACAATGCTTTTTTACCCTATCTACCTGAATTAAATGATTTTTTTCAAATGGAAAATTTCGTAACTGGTGCAAGAGCACTCTTGCTATAATAGGTTGTAAACCATTACCATTTATAAATATGAAGATCTTGTAAATGCTTTTCTCAACAGAGAATCGTCATTTTTTAAAAGCATCATTCAAATTCGGATCTACTCTCTCATAAAGTTCAGAATAGCGAAGTGGAAGTCGCTAGTGTATGCCTAGAATATAGCAAAACACATCGTTGATTTTTCTCCCTTCTTTTATATATCTGTGAAGTTAAAGAGTCTCAATGAAAATAGCAGTTGCCAGTGATCACCGAGGATTTGCTACCAAGGAGAAAATCCTCACACTATTAAATCAGTTGGGCCATGAAGCACTCGATTATGGGCCTGATGATGGTGAAAGTGTGGATTACCCGGACTATGCTGTCAAAGTAGCGAAAGACATCGCTAAAAGTGCCATTGATCGTGGCATCCTAATATGTGGTACAGGAATGGGGATGTGCATTGTCGCCAACAAGTTTGCTGGAGTGAGAGCCACCCCTTGCCATGACGATATTACTGCGCAAATGAGCCGTCTGCATAACGACTCGAACGTCCTTTGTCTTTCTGCTGATTTACTCGGAGATCGGCTTGTCAGTCGTATGATCGAGATCTGGCTCAAGGAAGAGTTTGAGGGAGGCAGACATGCCCGTCGTTTGGACAAATTGAACAAAGTCGAAGAGCAAAACATGCCTCCTCACTAGTTTTCATTGGCTCATTAAATCTAAACAGATATCCCCCACT
>JAJDEK010000144.1 GCA_029259875.1 Planctomycetaceae bacterium | reverse complement strand
CTTAACAGAATGTTAAATTATTCCGATTATAACCATTAAGCCTGCTGCAACAATTCTACTGACAAAACAATTTCAGTCTTCGTATTGCGCGGACATTACGTCTCGTGTTTATCAGGAGGATAGGGATGGAACCCTTCCCTAGCAAGAATCAAGCCAGGTCTTATCGCTATTTCGCATTCGTGTTGGTCCTTTGCGCGTTGATCCTGCCAAATCTCGGTTTTCAGGATGTCCAGGCGGAAAACAAGGATCTTGTTAGTCTCTTCGGATCTGAGAATTCAACAAACACAGAGACGAGCAAAAATCCCCAAGATGTACTTGAGTACGTGGTTGACAAAGCGCATGCTGACTGCTTTGTCGATGACCCCTTCCCCTCTGCTGCCAAATGTGGCAAGTGCCATCCACAACACTATCGTGAATGGTCTGTCTCACCTCATGCTTATGCACAGTTGAGTCCCGTCTTTAATGCGATGTCGAACAAACTCATCAAACTGAATAACGGCACGCTGGGTGACTTCTGCATCCGTTGTCATACACCAGTTGGAATGGCGTTATCCGAGCCCATTAATATGAGTAATCTTGACAGACCCCCTTCATCGCGTGAAGGCGTTACTTGTGTTAGCTGTCATCGAATCAATCAGGCTTGGGGTAAAGGTGCAGGCCGACAGGCACTGGTGAGTGGAGACATCAACCAGGTCGTGTATGGCCCTAAGGGTGATGCAGGACTGGCCGAAGTTTTAGCAAATCCGGATAAGTATGGTGTTTTGAAAACAACGGAAAATCCACATATCAGAGGTCGTGAGGTTCACGCCAAAGCCTATCGATTTTTTCAGTTAATCACACCTGGTTTCTGTGGAAGTTGTCATGATGTTTTCGCCCCCAATGGTTTTCGATTAGAAGACGCCTTTAGTGAATTCAAACATTCTCCTTCGGCTAAGAAGTTCAAAGAGAATTGTCAGGATTGTCATATGGGAGCAGTACCAGGGGAACCCGAAGGCTACAGTTTTTCACCCGCTGCAGTCGTAGGTAATGTGAAGACACCAGTCCGCAAACATACGAACCATATGATGATTGGTCCTGATTATCCGATCATTCATCGCGGTCTCTTCCCACATAATCCGAAAGCAGTTCGGGAAGAAGGTTCTGATCCAAAAACAGCCGAAGGGCTTGCTACCATGCGAGAGTGGCTCGTCTTCGATGATGCGGGAGGTTGGGGAACACCTGTTTTTGAAAAGCACGTGACCAAGGGCACCTACTTTCCGCCACCCTGGGATAATCAAGTGATGCGTTTTAAGGCACGACATATTCTGAACGATCAATACGAATTGTTGGCAGAGGCAACATCACAAAGGCTGCAAATACTGCAAGCAGGCTATCATCTCGGAGAAATTCAAGTTGAAAAAGCCAATGGCTATGGATTGCAATTTTCCGTTCCGGTTTCCAATATCACACTGGGACACGGTGTACCAACCGGATTCGATGCTGAACGAGTCGTCTTTTTAAGGACAATGGTCTGGGATCAAAATGGCAGACTTGTGTTCCAATCAGGCGACCTTGACCCCAATGGCGACATTCGAGATTCACACTCGTTATATGTGCATAACGGTAAAGTGCCGCTCGATCGTCAGCTATTTACACTGCAATCGCGGTTTATCACACGCAATATACGTGGAGGAGAACGTGAGCAAGTACTCAACGTTCCTTATTCGCTTGATCCACTGCCTTACTTTCGACCAGACACTCGTCCGTTTACCGTCTTAGGACGCCCTATTGGCGCTCGAAAGCAAAAGCAGAATATACCGCCGCGAAGCAGTCGATTGGCAAAATACCATCTTTCACGCAGGCAGTTAACGGGGCCAGGAAACTACACCGTTCGTGTCCAAATGATCGCGGGAATGGTACCGGTCAATTTAGTGCATGAAATTTCTGATGTCGGATTTGATTATGGCATGTCCGCCCGCAATATCGCAGATGGAGTTGTTGAGGGGCACATGGTTTTATATGAAAAAGTAGACACAATCTGTGTTCGATAGCACTAATTAATCGTAATGAAAATAATTCAACAACAATATCTGCGACTACTACTCGTGAATACAATCCTGTTGTATTCGGGGATCGTTGTTGCGCAGGATCTCGATGAACCGGGGAGAGTTTTTCTCCCTCCCGCTGTAGATGAGAGTCAAGAGATAGAAGATCTAGAGATAGAAAAGTACGGCGAGACATACATTAACCCATTTGCCGAACGTGTCGACTACGATCCTAATCTCGTACATGATCATGATCCACTCTATTGGAAGTTAGGCGAGACGCTTTTAGAAATCTTATCGGCTCCAGCTGAGCCGCTCGCACACTTTGGTGAGCGTCTGATCTGTGCAGAACATTACACTTCTGAATCTCCCTTAGACGAGCATGCCATCGGTTTACAACCCATTCCGGATCGTCCGAATTTACTGATTGAGACAAACGAAAAATTTCTAGACATTGGATTCTTGGATCAAGGGATCGTCATCCCGACAGGCGCTGTCTGGCGTCCTTCGTTTTGGGTGTTCGGTACTTATCGAACAGGTCTGAACTATTTTAATAATCGAACGGGAACCAATGCGACAGAATGGGCCAACCGACTTGATTTGTTTGGGCAATTGAATCTTTCAGGGACAGAACGAGTCTTGGTGGGGCTGCGTTCGCTCGATAAGGAACTGACTGCATCCAGGTTGTTCACAGGCTATGACTTTCATGATGGTCAATGGCTTGATGGTTTGAACGCCGATATTCAAACACTGTTTTTTGAAGGTGATTTTGGCGAAATATTTCCCAACCTGGACCCCTACGATGTCCATAGATACGACGTCGGTTTTTCAGTCGGTCGACAACCGATGTCGTTTCAACAGGGCTTGTTAATTAATGAAGATATGGTTGATGCCGTCACCGTAACGCGAAACACAGTCAACGGTGGAGGCATTTTGAATATGCGAATCACCGGGGTGTATGTGGAAGGTGATATCAACCGGAATAATAACATTCGTGATCCGGATTCTCGAATGTATGGTATATTTACCGAGACAGATCTTGCTGTCAGCACGGTCAATGCCGATGTGGCAACTGTCCATTCCAGCAATCAGCAATTTGGTAGTATGACTGCGTTCGGGTTAAGTGCCATTCAGCGTCTGCATGGATTTCACAATACTTATAATACTTCGTTCCAAGTATTAGGTTCATTTCCACACGAAGGTGAAACTGCGACTTCGGGACAGGGAGAATTACTCTTCAGCCAGATTTCATTGACCCCGCATCATTCGTCCGATTTGGTCTATTTCAATTCTTTCCTGGCAATCGATGAATTTACTTCTCCTGCGCGAGGAACATTGGCAGGTGGACCTTTAGGGCAAGTTGGTCTGCTGTATGCTGCCTCTGGTTTGGGGCAATATGGTGCTCCCTTGAGTAATCAGGCGACTAATGCTGCGGGGGCCAGTCTTGGTTATCAGCTATTTTATGATAAGACCCGCCAGCAACTCATCTTCGAAATTGGTGGTCGGAAAAATACGAAGGGGATCAATGATGGTGCTATCGCTGGCGCTATACGCTATCAGAAAGCAATTGGACAACATTGGATCATGTTGCTTGATAGCTTTGTTTCGAAACAGGAATCACGCGGCGTTGGTTCCGGTGCGCGTATTGAATTTCTTGCTAAATTCTAAAGCTTTCCCAGCGTAATTCTTCGACTATACGTACTATTTATAGTCGCCTCCCAAAAGATATTCGATCAAAATGATAGTATAACCATTACAAACTGAAGCGATCGTCGCTGAGTGGTGTGGCTTGTCGTCACTACTGCCAATCAGCTAGAATAGCTCAAAATACTATACATACACCGGCTGGGAGATAGGGTTGTTGTTAGATGAGCACGAAAACTCTGAAGAGTTTCTCAAACGGTTACGACAGGATCCGGAAGGGATTCTTGCAGAAGAATACAGCCAGCATCGTGATCGTCTCTGGCGAATTGTGAATTTTCGTCTCGATCAGCGTTTGTTAGGTCGGGTCGATGCGGATGATATACTCCAGGAAGCGTATCTCGATGCCGCAACGCGGATTGAACATTATCTGAAAGATCCCGCGACTTCGTTTTTTATCTGGCTGCGGACGATTGTCGGTCAAACTCTGATTGACGTACATCGACGTCATCTGGGAGCGAAAAAGCGTGATGTAAGACGAGAAGTGAAAGCAAAACGCAGGATCTTTTCCGCTTCGACTTCATTTCAAATCGCAGATATGTTGCTGGGGAATTTGTCGTCACCCAGTCAGGCGGCGCTCAAGGAAGAGTTATCTGCCCAGTTACATACGGCGCTCGAAAGTCTGAATGAAATGGATCGTGAGATATTAGTACTTCGGCATTTTGAAGAATTGTCGAACTTAGAAGCCGCTGAAGTACTCGAAATCGAACCAAAAGCAGCCAGCATGAGATATTTTCGTGCTTTAACCAGATTGCGCTCTGTTCTAGTCCAAATTCCGGGTATTATTGAATAATTAGTCGTAAGTGAAGAGAGTGGTTGAGGCTTAAAATTTACAGGACAACAGGCAATGCCATCTTCCGGTTCACATCATACAGTCAAAAATCTGACTCCTCCAGAACTTCCCGATTTAGAGCAAATCGCAGAAGAGTTTGTCGCACAACTTCGTAAAGGCTCAGGCGTTGCTGTTTCTGAGTACGTTGAGCGCTATCCTGATCTTGCAAACGAAATTGAAGAGTACTTTCCCGCAATTGCTGCATTGGAAGGTGGAAAACATATCAGTGATTCCAATGGGAAAGTCTCTTTAGGAGCAAGTACACCACAACAACTCGGTGATTTTCGAATCGTTCAGGAAATTGGACGAGGTGGAATGGGTGTTGTGTATGAAGCCATTCAGGAATCGCTCAATCGACGCGTCGCACTGAAACTGTTACCGCGGCATTTACTGCTTGAGGAAAAACAGTTGAAGCGGTTTCGCCGCGAAGCTGAGCTGACTGCTGCACTCCATCACACGAATATCGTACCCGTTTATGGTGTTGGTGAGAATGATGGTTTTCATTATTACGTGATGCAACTTATCGAAGGTATTGGTCTCGATGAATTGGCGCAGAGATTGGTCGTCACGGCTGCTGATACCATTCAAAACAAACACATTACAGTGGATAATACAACGACGCAGACTGGCAGTCATTCCGCTTCTTCCGACAACAAAAATTCTCAGACGGATGCGGTCAGTAAATCAGTAACAAAAAATGTTGATAGAACCGAATTTGAAAAATATGTTAGTTCTCCTCAATGTATTGCATCTCTGGGAATTCAAGCTGCCAATGCCTTGCAGTATGCGCATGACCGTGGGATTTTGCATCGAGACATTAAACCGGGGAATTTACTTTTGGACCGTGATGGCCTGTTATGCATCACCGACTTTGGTTTGGCGCGTGCCGCCGAACAAAATGATCTGAGCCAATCAACAGATATCGTTGGTACGCTCGGTTATATGGCGCCTGAAATGTTTCGGGGAGAGACCTGCTCTCAAAGTGATATTTATGGACTGGGAATTACCCTTTATGAATTACTGACAAAACATCCTGCCATTGAGCGTTCAAGTCGCCATCAAATGATTGAGAGGATTACACATGGCTCGGTTGTTCCGCTAAGGCGTATCAATCCTGAAATTTCGCGTGATCTGGAAACGGTTGTTCTTAAGGCAATCGCACATGATCCAAAACATCGCTATCAGAATGCGAGTGATTTGGCTGAGGATCTGAACCGGTTTCTCGAAAACCGGCCGATTCAAGCCAGACGTATTACGTCGCTCGAGCGTCTTTGGCGTTGGAGTCGCAGAAACCCTGCTATTGCAATGTTATCGAGCCTTGCTCTGATCTTAATAATGTTACTGGGAGTTTCTTTTGCGTTTGGCTTTGAACAAGAACGACAACAAAGAAAACGCGCAGAAGCTTCTTCTCAATTAGCGACAGCAGCGCTTGACCGTGTCTTTGACCGATTTGTTCCAAGCCGTGCCGGGTCATTGGATCATGATAATTCCACTGCCGATTATTCGGAACCGGTTCTGTCCCGGGAATCTGCAGATTTGTTGGCGGGGATGGTCCAGTTCTATGAACAATTGGCTGATTCGACGGGAGCACAACACGAATTTCAATTAAAGGCAGCCAATGCGCAACACAAAGTGGGTGATATTCATCGGCGGCTGGGGGATTTCAAGTCCGCATTAGATGCTTATCAAAAGTCTCTTGCCCTCTATCAACAAAACCCTGAAAAGTCAGATACTTTTACTGTCGCGACACTCTTCAATGAAATTGGTCGAGTTTATGGCTATCTAGGACAACGTCAGGAAGCAAATCAATCGCACCAGAAAGCAGAGCAAAAGTTACAAACGGCGCTTTCTCAAAATCCAGATCAAGCGTCTCTCCGTTTTGAATTGGCACGCACTTACTATTTGATGTCGCGCAAGATGCGTCCGGAACAAATTGATAGAAACAGAACAGGATCAGCAGCGCCCCTGCGCCGTTTAACGACAGATGATACAAAGTCAGTTCAAGATCGTTTGCAACAAGCGGTTGATATTCTGGAACAGCTAATCGACTCCAAACATCCCAAACCAGAATATCAATACTTATTGGCTCTCTGTCTGCAGGAACAAATTTCGAATCGCTCTTATCCACAATCCGAAGCGGACAGCAAAAAACAAGAACGTGTTCATCAAATACTTGAAAGTCTGGTTCAGGAATACCCCCAAGTCGCAGATTATCGACAGGCGGTTGTGAAATCGTATGAAAGAATTGATATTCAACATGTACCCACCTATCTGATTAGTGAGGCTCTGCTTGCACAATTAAAAAAAGCAATTCAGCATGCGAGTCGTCTTGTTTCTGATTATCCGACGATTCCGGAATACAAAATCTCGTTAATTCATGCACATAATAAAATGGCACATGTATTGGATGCGTTATCAAAACAAAATGAAACTTTTGATAAAGTACGTCTGCGTCATGATTCAGCCGAACTCTCTTTAAGAACAGCGATCAGGTTACAAGAAGAATTGGTAACTCAATTCCCTCAATCCTCAGAATATAAAAAATGGTTGGCAAAGTTTAAAATCGCGCTGGCAAAGATTCTTATGAGAAAAGGAAATGAGGAAGAGGCCATTGGATTCCTGGAAAGTGCGGTTCAATTTCTCGAAGGAGAGTTAAAAATACATTCTCAGTCGGCTAGTCTCTACCATGAGCTACTCAATGCAACAGAGGAACTCTCCCGGATGTACGAGCAATCTGGTAATGCAGTGGATAGCATTTTGATGTGGGATAAATGTGAACAATATGAGGCAGCATTAAAGCAATTGCAGCCAGAAGGCACACAGCGTCGCCCTGGAAATCTGCGACGCCCGCCCTATAACAGACGACGTCCAATGCGTAATCAGCAACCTCCGCCATTC
>JAJDEK010000143.1 GCA_029259875.1 Planctomycetaceae bacterium | reverse complement strand
CAGAGGAACGATTTCTTCAGGCAAATCATCGAGATCGAGCATACCATCAGTATCAAGTACGAGCATTCTTTCCGCGGCATTCCGCAACTGTCGAATATTTCCAGGCCAATCATAGGACATTAACGCACGACGGGCGGCACGAGAAACACCTTCATAAGGTTTGTCATTCAGCGCTGAAAGCTCTTTCAGAAAATGGTCTGTGAGTAAGGGGATGTCCCCTCGTCGTTCTCGTAAGGGAGGCAACTCAATTTTCACGACAGATAAGCGGTAATATAAGTCTTGTCGAAAACTTCCCTGTTTGACCATCTCCAAGAGATCAGCATTTGTAGCAGCAACCAGACGCACATTCAGGCTGATTTCTTCATTGGTTCCGAGTCTGGCAATTTTGCGATCTTCCAGAACACGTAATAATTTAATTTGTGTCTGCATCGGCATCTCGCCGACTTCATCTAGAAATAAAGTTCCTCCATTCGCATGCTCAAACTTACCAATGCGTTTGCCAACTGCGCCGGTAAAAGCCCCCTGCTCATGACCGAAGAGTTCACTTTCCAGAATGCTGTCTGGTAATGCAGAAATATTGAGCGGCACAAAAGGTTTGCTTTTTCGCTCGCTATTCTGATGAATCGCACGCGCCACCAGTTCTTTACCAGTGCCACTTTCTCCTTCAATCAAAACAGTACTGTTGGTAGATGCGACATTTTTAAGCTGGTCAATAATTTTGTGCATCGACGGAGAATTGCCAATCACTCCTTCGAAACCGAACTTTTCATCGAGTCGACGATGAAGTTCTGCATTACGCCGCATCAACCTCACGCGCGTCGAAGCTTTCTCAACAGCATTACGGAGTTCATTGATATCGAGCGGTTTTGTCAAATATGTATAAGCGCCAAGCTGCATCGCCGTAACAGCAGAATTAATCGAACCGTGGCCCGTCAACACGATTACTTCAGCATCAGGTAGCTCATCCTTCGCCGTCCTTAGAATTGATAAACCATCTACGCCATCCATCCGCAAATCGGTAATGACGATATCTGCCGTTTCGCTTTCGATCAGCTTAGCTCCCTGCTCCCCTGAAGTAGCGATTTTACAATCACAGCCGACACGCTCCAGACTTTCCGCAACAGCCTGTGCGTGGGCTTCGTCATCATCAATGATCAAAATACGAATGACGATTGAGGAGAGATCTTTTTCAGTAGCATCTTTCGCGCTCATCGAGCAAACCCACAGCCTTTTCTGGCATCATGTATAAGGTTAATTTCAGAATGGAATGACGGTTCTTTACAGGTATTTCCTGCTTAATGATATTAAATCATCTCAGCAAAACCGCAGCATACTCAAGTATAAATAAACAACTAAAACCTTTTGAGAATGATTCTTCAGCATACCGGGAATGCAATCGTAAAGCGAGTTCCCCGGCCTGGTTCACTTTCGCATTCAATCGTTCCCTGATGTGTATCAATAATTTTTTTCACCGTTGGCAAACCTAATCCACTGCCTGCGGATTTCGTCGAAAAGAACGCATCAAACATCCGTGCTTTCACGTTCTCATCGATTCCCTTCCCATTATCAATCATATCGAGGTAAACCATACCTGCTTTATGATAGGTCTGTAATTCGATAAGCCCCCCATCGGGCATCGCTTGCACAACATTTAAAGCCAGATTCATCAACACTTGCCTTAAGAGTGATTTATCGACTTGAATTGTCGGTAAATCAGCGTCAAAGTGCGGGCTGATTTCAATATTGGCTTCACGCGCCTGTGGTCTGAAAAAGTCAATAAAGTCACTGACCAAATCATTAAGATTTGCTTTACTTAATGCCAGTTTCCCGACACGCGCAAACTGTAAAAACGCATCCAAAATTTCCTGAAGGTGCTTACATTCCCGTTGAACGCTTTCTACTTTTTTCAACATACGATGCTTTGCAGGAACATCGAGTGAATCCAAGTCTTCGGTAAGTAATTCTAAATTCAAACTCATGGTCGAAAGTGGATTTTTAATTTCATGTGCCAAGCCGCCAGCGAGAGTCGCAATTTCTGAATACTGCGCCTCAAATTTTTCGCGTTCACGAGTGCTTAAATGGCTCTCATTCATAGCAGAGGGTCTCGGCTTTCAATCTTCCAATCTGTTCGCTCAAAACCGCGTCATAACTCACAGTTCTGCTGAATTCTAGATTTTCAGTCTCTCGTATATAAAAATAAAACGATGAAGTCATCTCAAATCGAGCTCCTTCATCGCTTTTTTGGTTTTCTCAGTCTCAGATCAAAGAGAACTATTTTCAGTCTTCTTCTGAATCAAGATCTCCATTACTTTCTCCAGCCTGCTCAGCCAGTACGGCTTTGCGGGAAAGCTTGACACGGTTTTGATCATCAACGGCAATCACTTTCACCTGCAAACGGTCTCCCATTTTACAGATATCATTGACTGATTTGACAAATCCATCAGAGAGCTCACTGATATGACAAAGTCCGTCTTTACCAGGGGCAATCTCGATGAACGCACCAAATTCTTTGATGGAACTGACCACACCATCATAAATACGACCAACACGAATTTCTTCGGTAAGGGCTTCGATGTGAGCCATTGCTTTTTCAACAACGGAGGCATTGCTTCCAGAGACAGTCACAGTACCATCGTCTTGAATATCAATGGTACCACCAGTTTCTTCTTGAATGGCGCGGATGGTTTTTCCACCAGGGCCGATCAACAAACCGATTTTTTCAGGATTGATCTTGGTTTGATGCAATCGAGGTGCAAAACTTGAGATCTCTGCTCGCGGCCGTCGAATAGCTGTCAACATAGTTCTCAACAACTCTAAGCGTGCCTGTTTTGCCTGCTCTAAAGTTTCACGAATGATCTCTTCGCTGATCCCATCATTTTTGAGATCCAACTGAATTCCAGTGATCCCTTTTTGAGTTCCAGCAACCTTAAAGTCCATATCGCAAAAATGATCTTCATCACCAATGATGTCAGTCAGAACTTTGAACTCATCTCCGTCTGTTACCAGACCAATTGAGATCCCAGCCACAGGTTGACGCAAAGGTACTCCTGCATCCATCAGAGACAATGTAGCCGAACAGACAGACGCCATTGAGCTACTTCCATTTGATTCCAGAATGTCTGAAATCACACGGATGGTGTAAGGAAAGTCTTCTTCGTTAGGCAAGACAGGTGCTACAGAACGTTCTGCCAAACAACCGTGACCAATCTCGCGGCGTCCTGGTCCTCTGATCGGTCGGCATTCACCAACTGAAAAAGAAGGGAAGTAGTAATGCAACATGAAGCGTTGCATTTCTTCTTCAAACAGACCATCAACTCGTTGCTTGTCACGAGAGGTCCCTAGCGTGACCGTTGCCATTGATTGTGTCTCACCACGTGTAAACAAGGCAGAACCATGCACACGAGGTAAATTTCCTGTTTCGCAAGCAACAGCACGCAGATCACCAGGAGCACGACCATCCAGGCGTCGTCCTGACATGGCCAGTTCACGTACTGCTTTTGCTTCGAGATCGTGAAACGCTTCTGAAAATTGCCCACGAGTTGCACCGTCTTCTGTCTCGGTAGCATCTTCGGGGAAAAACTGAGTCACTAACTCTTCTTGAACTGCTTTTGTTTTTTCACGCCGCTCTGCTTTGACTGTGCTTTGCATTGCAGTGCTCAGTCGTTGGTAGATGGCATCATCCAACTTGGAAATGAAAGGATTTTCAGGAGGAGCATCATATTGAAATGGCTCAATACCTGCTTTATCTCGCAGTTCCAATTGTAATTGACATATCTTGCCCAGTTCTTTGTGTGCGAACATGATGGCAGTTGTCATTTCATCTTCAGGAATCTGATCTCCAAATCCCTCGATCATCAACACAGACTTAACTGTTCCAGCGACGATCAAATCCAAATCACTTTCGGCAATTTGTTCGCGTGTGGGAAATACGATCAGCTCGCCGCCGACTCTTCCAACTCGTACAGCACCAATTGGCCCGAGGAACGGAACTGGTGAAATACAAAGCGCAGCACTGGCTGCGTTAATTGAAAGCACATCCGGGTCATTTACACCATCACAGGCCATCACATTTGACTGGATTTGAAGTTCGTCACGAAATCCTTTAGGGAATAGGGGACGAATGGGACGGTCTGTTAAACGTGCCGTCAAAATTTCTTTTGTCGTGGGGCGCCCTTCGCGTTTTAAAAACCCACCGGGGAATTTGCC
Source organism: Planctomycetaceae bacterium (assembly GCA_029259875.1). Lineage (GTDB taxonomy): Bacteria > Planctomycetota > Planctomycetia > Planctomycetales > Planctomycetaceae > Gimesia. The sequence continues at coordinate 1,542 of JAJDEK010000143.1, read as the reverse complement.
TGAGGCAGCAATTCTTTCCCGATAATCAACCGTTAATGGGAAGAAATCAATTCCCGGCCTGCCAGGCCCTGTTGCAGCAGCAACAAATACAACGGTTTCACCATATTGAACCAGAACAGACCCTGCAGCCTGCTTCGCTAACTGACCAGTTGTAAGACTTAGTTTCTGTCCGCCAACCTCACATTCAACAACTACTTTCACAATAATTTCCTAATTTCATTTCCGACAAACCGACACAGATCAGCGAACACCGAAGTTATTTTCGAATGTTTAACCGATCCAGAATTTCCCTATAGCTTTCTGCATTCTTCTTGTGCAAATAATCAAGCAGGCTCCGTCTACGGCTCACCATCTGTAGTAAACCTCTACGACTGGCATGATCCTTGGAATTTGCTCTTAGATGCTCCGTTAAATTGATAATCCGTTCTGTAAGTACAGCAATCTGCACCTCAGCAGATCCGGTATCCCCTTCTTTTGATTGAAATTCTTTAATCAATTCTACTCTTCGTTCCTGCGTGACTGACATTCTTCTAACCTAAACCTTTAAAAACTAAACACATGACAAACAGAGAAGATCGGGGACACCCCAATGCAAAGACAGCCATTACAATCCGTGTCTTGACTTTATTTTTGACTGGTAATGGCGAGAGAAAACAAAGCTATTACGCTAGCTTTCAGGGCTTAAAGGTACTTAATGTAGCAATTTGAATAAATTATTCAATGGATACGCCACTTTGATTACGAAAACCTCACTGATTTGAACCAGTTAGGTAAAATGTTACCACTCCGCAAAAAAAGTATACATTTAAACACACAACCAGTAAATTGAAGCCGGATCTGCATAGAAAAGCTTAGCGAAATTCATACCAGCTCACGTACGACCACTTCATTGCCACTGATTTTTGAAACGATGACTTCGGTTCCAGGCTGAATAAAAGGCCCCTCGCTAATAACATCAATCCAGACCCCATCAATTTCGACACGACCTGCAGGTCTCAACACCGAAGAGGTTACGCCCTTCATTCCCACGGTCAATTGCAGTCCGTTTAAGGTTAAAGTGCCAGAATTCTCGAGTAATTCAGGATCTAACCGAATTTCATCACCAGCCGCCCCCGGAATTTCACCGGGTGGAGCCAGGGTAATCGAATGCATCAACCGTGATTCTGGTAAAAATCGATTTAAGGCGATAGCAAGGACGATTACGGTCAGTATTGAAGCACTCATCGTTCCAATAGTATTCGTCATGTTGGCAAAATCGGAACCAGGTCGTAATGTGTTGTAATCTCCAAAAGTTTGACTTGCCAGAACGATGGAAGACATCACAAGAAGTCCACCAGAAATTCCGAAGATTCCAAAACCAGGGATCACAAATATTTCCAGCAAGATACAAATCAGACCTAATGAAAACAGAACAATTTCCAAATACCCGGCTGTCCCCCCTAAAACATGACTCCAAAAGAAGATACCAAAACAAACTGCCGACATGATCCCGAACAGCCCCGTTAAGGTATAGAATTCCAAATAGATAAACATGATTCCCAT
>JAJDEK010000142.1 GCA_029259875.1 Planctomycetaceae bacterium | reverse complement strand
CTGAAAGTCCCTGGAGAATCCACTTATTGATTGTAGCCAGTTCTTCGACCGTCATCGGCTCGATACCCGCTCGACTGATTTCCTCTTTCGGTGGACAGGTCTTTTCAACGATGTACTTCACCAGCAAACTTTCATCTGGTTTGCCTGCGATGACCGCGGGACCTGCCTTCCCTCCCGCGAGCATCTTTGTTTTTGTGCGGACGTCGAGCCCTCCTTCCTGATACTCTGGGCCGTGACACATGACACAGCGGCGGTACAGAATCGGCAAAACATCATGCTGAGTAAGAGGGGCAGGCGAATGAGTTTCAGGGTTTTTCTGAAATTTTAGTCCCGAGAGAATCCACTCATGGATCTTTGCGAGTTCTTGTTTTGATAACGGCTTTGAACCTTCCGGTGGCATCTGGCCCTCATGCAGGTATTCAAAAAACAGGCTTTCTTCTGGTTTTCCCTTCACCAAACCAGGTCCAGATTCGCCTCCCTTCAGCAAACTTGCGGGAGAAGTCAGATCGAATTCCGCTTTCCGACTTTTCTTGTTGTGGCACTTTACACAATGCGTTTGGAAAATTGGTTGGATGTCAACTTCATAAATGATACTTGACGGCCGACCAGATTCTGAGGGTGTCTCTGCCGAGTAGACATTGAAAGGTCTGGTGAGCAAGAATATCAGACAGTTGACTAGCAAACAAAATAAGATGCGCCGGGAAACGACCATTACAGAATGTTTCTCGTCTATGAAGGAAGGAGGTTTGTGGAAGACGTCTCATTATAACAGTATACGCATCAATAATGTCAAGCGCGTAGAAAGATCTTGACGGAATCAAGCACGTTTCGCATTCATTCCACTATTCCACCTATTTTTGCATGACATGCAGAATCGATGCAAAACCATGTTAAATTCACAATCTTGTTGACTCTCAAATTTGAGGGAATTAGGATTGAAGTCAGTTGGAGGGGAGCGGATCCCTAGTATTTCAAGACACTTTTTTCAGGAACCAGTTTGATGATCAGATCGCGAATCATGAAAGCAGGCGTCAGTATTATGGCGTTCATGCTGCTACTCACAGGTAGCCAAATGGCACCAGCCGGTGTGACCAAAGATGCGGCGAGCAAGTATCTCAAAAATGTGCAGAAGGGAAATCCCGATTTCAAATCGGTTGGAAAAATAACCTTCGGACCCAGCGGATTGCTGGTGGTGGCGGACCCTGCGAAAGCGACAGTGACTGTAATTGATACTCACGATCTAGGACCATTGAAGAAGCTCGAAAAGAAAATTCCTAAAATTGACGTTGCAGTCGCCGCAAGTATGGGCGTCGAACCTTCTCAAATCCAAATCGCAGATATGGCCGTGAACTCACAAAGCGGTAAAGTCTACCTTTCCGTTCGCCGTAAGACCGATGGGCAACCCGCCATCTTGGTAATCAACGCACAAGGTAAAGTCAAAAACTTCGATCTTTCTGAAGTCGATTTCGTGCAGGTTGCGCTACCCGGCGGTAAGAATTCCAAAATTCGGAACATTACAGGCGTAGCATTGGCCAGTGATCGACTCTTGGCGGCTGCACAATCCAATGCTGAGTTTGTCAATAAAATTTATTCAATTCCACTTCCGATCACGCATGGAACCTCGGCAGACATTTACAGCGCTGAAACCTACCATGTGGCACATCGAAAATGGGAAACGAAAGCCCCGATTCAATCCTTCGTACCTTATAGCAACAAAGGCAAGAATTACATTGTCGGAGCATTTGCTTGTACGCCCATCGCCAAGTTTCCGCTGGACGAATTACAATCGGGTAGCAAAGTTAAAGGCACCAGCGTCGTCGAACTCGGTTCGGGAAATCGTCCATTGGATATGTTAACCTACGAAAGTGACGGCAAAGAATGGTTGCTGACGAATACATTTCGCTTCCATTGGAAAAAGAGTATGTATGGTCCTAGTAAGTGGTGGGGTGTGCGTGTCAACATGGACTACCTCGAAGCAGAAGACGTGAATGAGGAAGCCGCCCGCCGTAATGTGAAACAGAAAACAGGCCCGAATGGGATTGAAATTGTCGATCAGCTTGCCGGTGCGGTTCACATTGACAAACTGGAAAAGAAAGAAATCGTCGTGCTTCGCGATAATGACGGGCACCTCGATCTGGAAATTTCACAACTTCCTTAATCAGGATTTATGAATGATTTACAGGCTCTTTTCTATTCTGTTGCATGAATGGGAAAGGGCCTGCTTTGTCAAAAGCCAATTAATTAGATTCAGAAAACCGGCGGTTAGCGCCGTTCCGCTCATTTTAAACGTGATTGGTGAATCGGTATGAAGCATTCGCAGTTCATTTTTTTCAGGGCGAGTCTCTTATGATGAAACCGTCAACCGAATTCCAGCCACAGTCCCGCTGGGATAGAGTGCTTCTGTTATTGATGATCTGCTCGTGTTGTATGGTATCCCGGGTGTCAGCCATGGGGATTCCCGATATGCCGTTCATCTTAACCGTCGAAGCAATTACCAAAGATCCCAGGCTGTGTCGGGTTGTTGTCACAGCAGACGAGTCCCAACGTTGGAATTCTCTCAAACAAGCAAATGACGAACAGTTACAACGGGTGCTTTTTTTCAAATTGCATAAACAGTCCAAACAAAAAATTCCGGCAATGCTTGGACGTTATCGGATTAAAGAGAATCGTCTGGAATTCCTGCCTGCATTCCCACTAGTCAGAGGGACCCGCTATCGCGCGACCTTTGATCCAAAACCACTAGACTTACCTGCAAACATGAAACAAAAAACGCTTCAAGCCGAGTATTATATTCCACTACCTGATGTGAAGCCTCCACGTGTGCTGGCAATTTATCCTTCGGGAAAAAAGCTACCCGCCAATCACCTAAAATTTTATGTTCAATTCTCAGAGCCAATGCAGCAAGGAGAGATTTTCGAGCACTTCTCGCTGTTCAACAAAACTCAAAAGAAACAAGTTCCCAGGCCTTTTCGGCATACCGAACTTTGGTCTCCTGATGGCAAACAGTTGACGCTGTGGTTTCACCCTGGCAGACAGAAAGTCGGTGTGAATCTGAATGTTGAATTAGGAGCCATTTTGAACGAGGGAGACGAATATGAATTAAAGATCAGCAAAAAGTGGTCTGCATTATCAGGGCATACATTAGGTATGCCCGTCTCAAAAGTATTCTCGGCTGTCACGATGGATGAACGCCAACCGTTAATGGAAGACTGGAAGTTAAGTGTTCCTGAACCAGGAACGCGAAAGCCTCTGGTATGTCATCTGGGAGAACCACTGGACTACGCTTCACTCCATAGCCAGTTGAAGGTGCAAAATGAAGCGGGTGTTACGCTCGCCGGAAAAGTTCAACTGAGTCAGCATGAGTCGATCTGGAATTGGACGCCTGAGAAACTGTGGAAACCAGGCCGTTACCGTCTGGTTGCGAAAACCATTCTGGAAGATCTAGGGGGCAACAGTCTGCAACGCCCGTTTGCCATTGATCTCACCAAAGAGAAATCGACATCCACACCGTTAACTACGATTGGTGAATTCCTCTGGCTGGACTTTCAGATAAAAGAGGATGCACGATGATGTCAGTCAATCTAAAGTAAGACAGATATCTTGTGCGTTGTCGCCTCGTATTGTTCTTGATTCGTCTGCTTAGCCTAGTTCCTCAATGGGAGCTGCAGGACCATCGACTAAAGGTGTGGGACGTCCACCAGGTTTGATCCAATGACCATAGGGGTCGATGCCCAGCTTTTTGAAGACGGTGGCTCCGAGGTCTCCCGGGCCTAATCGTCTTTCCGCGATTTCGCCGCCACGTCGATCTGTAGCACCGATGACTTGACCGCCGCGAACGCCTGCGCCTGCTGCCAACATTGACATAACGGGAGTCCAGTGACCGCGTCCATTTGTTTTAGTCATGACCGGACCACGCCCAAATTCGCCAAGTACTAGCACAAGTGTCGAATCAAGTAGCCCTCGTTCATCCAAGTCGCTGACTAAAGTCGAAATTCCGTTATCGAAAACGGGTAACATGGGTTTGAGACCTTTCTCAATACCGCCCCATTTGACTTCATCGCCATGATGGTCCCAGTGTCCCCAGGCATCACTCATCGTAATGAAGGTCACGCCCGATTCTACAAGGCGACGTGCCAATAAGGCCTTCTGACCAAAAGAGTGGCTTCCATACTTTTCTCGAAGCTTCTGTGATTCGCGGTTCAGGTCAAATGCTTTCGCCACTTTTCCTGACAACACCATATCGTAAGCTTCCTGCACATAACGATCTTGCAGTGAAAGTTCGGTCGAGAGGTCAGCATGTTTTCGAAGCTGGTCAAACTGGCGGCGTAATTCATTGCGGTCATTCAATCGGGATGTTTGAACGCCGGCAGGCATACCAAACTTGCCTGTGGATTTCACACCATCCAGTGGTTCATAGCGATGTCCCAAATGACCAGCACCATAAATATCTGCTTTCATGCTGTCGGCTAGTGCGACAAAGCCTGGCATGCCGGGGACATTTGGTCCACGGAACTTGGCAGCCACCGAGCCCATCGAAGGATAACCGCCACCATCGCGATTGTCATTCGTACGGCGTGACTTGGGATTCGCAGCCTGAAATGTCGTTGGTGTGTGGTTGCTGGCCGTGGCATCCATAGAACGAATGATGGCGAATTTATCCATCATCGCTGCCTGCTTCGGCATATGCTCGCAGATCTCAATTCCATTCACCGAGGTCGAAATTGGATTAAAAGGACCACGAATTTCTTTGGGAGCCTGCGGTTTTAAGTCCCAGGTATCCAGTTGGCTTGGTCCACCAGAAAGCCAAATCATGATGACGGACTTGGCTTGCACTTTCTGATTCATTTGTGCTTCGGGAGATGCCAGCGCCTGCTGCTTTAGAAGTTGAGGAACAGAAAGCCCTGCGATCCCCGCCATGCCCATCTGCAGGAACCAACGCCGACTACCAACGTGAACCAGATCACCACTAGGAGCGAAATTCGAAAATGAACTTCCACTCGAATGATGAATTTGGTGTGGATTGTTTGGGAAACTGTTTGATTGTGACATCCGAACTCTCCCCTATCATTAAATCGATGATCGATTATTAATTAGGATTAGATAAAAAATAGTCTCACATTAAAAACGTTTGATTTCAACTGTGATTACTTATTATTTATTACCTGTGTGGCGAGTAACTTAGGCAGGAAACTTTATATATTAGGATATACAAATATGATCGGAAAGAACAACAGGAACTCCTCAAGTATTTATTGAAAAACAGATTAAAATGGACAATTGAACACAAATCTAGTTAGTATAACACGCACAATCTATTTTCATCCGCAAACTCAAGCTGATAAGTTCTTTCAGGCTTACGTCAGCTTAAGGAGTTTAATGGCGTTTCCACGATAGATTTTGGAACGAACTTCGGCGGGAAGTTCAATATTCTGGAAGAGCTCGAACTGGGGAACCTGTTGACCGGGGGCCAGATAGTCGGTTCCGAACAGAATTCGATCCTGCCGACGAACTAAGAACTCAGTACCAAACTCCAGATCGCGCGAAATGGAATTGGCTCCCGAACCAGCAGAAAGATCGCCATAGATATTCGGATAGCGGCTCATTAAATCGTCGATGGCACCGCCCGGTTTGACTTTGGTCTTAGGATAGCCTCCCAACTCCTGTTGCGTAAGACCACCGGAAATCGAAGCCCACCAACCAGGACCATGTCCGATAAAATTCAGTTCGGGAAACGTCTTAAGTGCATTTTCCAATCGTTTAAGGCCGGGCACATCCTTGCCGCGAATATTATCGATATGAAACAACAAAGGGATGCCCACTTCCTGACACGCTTCATAGACGCGCATCATCAGAGGATCATCAAAATTGAGACCAACTTTGTGTTCGCCAAATCCTTTTGCCCCCTGATCCACCCAGCGTTGAATCATACTCACCAAAGATTTAACACTTCCGGCATGAGTAGTCCGTGGGTCGACAGAACAAAACGGAATCAGTCGATCGGGATATGCTTTGGCGGCTGCCAATGCAGTCTCGGTCGTTTGTAGATACATGGTTGATTCTGGTGATGTCAGCGGTAGGACGGTAGATTTTTCAATTTGATACTGATCCATCCACTTCAGCAAATCCTCCACCGAGAGCTTCTTTTTCGGGTCGGTATAAGTGCCAATATGTGTGTGAATGTCAATGAAGCCGGTTCCCGCTTCTATTTTCGGTGCTGCTGCCAATGCTTTTTGGGTTGCCCTTTGACCGGTAACACAGCCGAATCCAGCGAGTGCAAGTGATTTAGAAAATTCACGGCGGGAAAGATTCATTTTTGATTCCAATTCAGTATCAGTTCGGTTCGAGTCGACTCACTCCATTCAAATCAACACAGCCAGGAATTACAAGTAGGGAAACCTATTTTATCTAGGGACACGCCTTCGATTTTCGAATTTGATTTGCTTAACCCCTTTAGGTTTCTGGTTCGCATGTTTAATTCGTGAGTGCAATATTTGAGATAATTCTTCTCTAAGCTGCTTTGTCCCAGGATCATCTGCCAGATTTTTCATTTCAGCAGTATCTGTTTTGTGATCATAGAGTTCAACTCCTTCTTTGCCTGCTTCTCCCCATTCGGTATAGCGATAGCCCGGTGTGCGAATGCTATAACCGTTTGCATATTGTGTCAAAGCAGTCTTACGAGAAGAAGTTTTGGCATCTTTCAGAGTTGGTACTTGACTGACCCCGGAAATGGAAGCCGGTGCTTTTAATCCGCATAGCTCTGCCAGTGTGGGATAAAAGTCGACCATTTCTGCTGGAGAGAGTGTGGTCTGCCCTTTCGCTGTTACTCCGGGACCAGCAATAATTAAAGGCACGTGGGCTGCATTTTCAAACAACGTTGTTTTCTGCCAATACCCGTGTTCTCCCATGTGATAGCCATGGTCCGACGTGAAAACAACGATTGTATTATCATCGAGGCCTGTTTCTTTGAGAGCCGCAAGAATATGACCGATTTGTGCATCAGCGAAGGTAATTGAAGCGTAATAAGCCTGAATGGCCTGACGTGCTAATTTGTCTGGCAGATTGACTTGATTTTTTTTGCGCAACAATGACTTGCGGGCAGGCAGAGGAATCGTATCAAGGTACCCCTCCGGAACTTGAGGAACGTTGATCTTGTCAGTGGGGTACATGTCGAAATAGTTTTTCGGAGCCACATAAGGCGTATGCGGTCGGAATAATCCTACGGCCATGAAAAAGGGAGTCTTCTGGGCTGCATGTTTTTTGAGTTGCTGGATGGCAATTTCCGCAGCGATGCCATCGGTCTGTTCTGCATCGGTCCCCTCAGCAGCCAACCAGCTTAAGGTTCCACCAAAGCTACCGGGAGTCAGGCTGAAAATTTTGTCTTCATCATCAACATCCCGACCACGGGGATTGAAAGTCTGATTCCAAGAATAAGGGTCATCGTGTCCGCTGGTTCCAATGTGTTTGGGAACATTGTAATGATAAATTTTCCCCACACGTGTCGCGAAATAGCCGTGGTTGCGAAACATTTGCGACATCGTTTGGACGTTGGGAACATGTTCTCGAATATAGATCGCGTTACGATGAATCAATGTTTGATCAGGATAGAGC
>JAJDEK010000141.1 GCA_029259875.1 Planctomycetaceae bacterium | reverse complement strand
TGAAATATCAAGGAATTACAAATGGGTCAACCCGAATTCAGAGCAAAACCTTCTCTCTGGGTCTCTGATAAAATGCCCTGCTCTGATCGTTGCTCCTTGTCACGATAGATGTTAGAATCAGTTACCTAACCCAAAACATATACATTAGAACAATACCGCATTTACATTTTATTCAGGAACAAACGAGAAATGGGACGTGTTGAAAAAGGGCGTGAACTTGCCCAACGTCGAGTCCGGAAACACAAACTGAAACAACTTCGGGAAAAATTTGCTAAGGCAAAAGACCCTGCTGAAAAAGAAACGATCAAAGAAAAAGTTCGTAAGATCAGCCCTTTTGTTGTTTTGGAAGAATCTGCCTGAGATTGCTTCCTACAGTTGATCATTAAATTAAGACGCTGGCTTTACTTGAAGCGAGCGTCGTTTTTTCATGCGCAAAGGTATCAGTAACATGGGTGACTTCAATTCGACTCACAACCGGGCGGTCTGGATCAATATTCCCGTGGCTGACCTCGATCGTGCGGCAGCATTTTATGCAGCAGTGCTCAACATTAAAGTCCATTGCGAGCAGTTCAACGAAACTCGGTTCGGTGTACTGGACCATGAACAGGGAAATGGCGGTTGCTTGATCCTCGATAAATCGGCGATCTCAGCTGACAAAGGGGTCCTGGTTTATATGAATGTTGATCATCGCATTCAGGATGCTGTCGCAAAGGCGGAAGCCCAGGGAGGAAAAGTGATCGAACCAATTCACTCCATTGGTCCACACGGCTTTCGAGCCCTCATTCTTGACAGCGAAGGCAATCGTATGGCGTTGCATTCGAATTCGGATGAATAATCGCAGCTTGAGACATTCGCCCCAAAGCTGCGATTCATAAATCGATCAAACTGATCGTGAACTTTTACTTTTCAGAGAACAGGTACAATCCTTCGTGTGCGTTCACATAAATTGTGGCACCTTCCGAGAATTCTCCTGATAGTAACTTATTCGCAAGTTCATTCTGGATATTCTGCTGAATCGTACGCTTTAATGGACGCGCTCCATACGTCGGATCGTAACCTTCTTCAGCCAACAAATCTTTAGCGGCATCAGAAACTTCCAATGTATATCCATTGTCTTCAACCAACGCAGCTAAATTTTTCAACTGTAAATCGAGAATCTGGCGAATCTCCTCCCGTCCTAGCGGATGAAAGACAATCGCTTCGTCAATTCGATTCAGAAACTCAGGCAAAAACTCTCGCTGCAATGCATCCATCACACGATCATGAATAAGCTGTTCATCTTCCTTACCTGACAGATCCATAATCGTCTGGCTGCCGATATTGGAAGTCATCACGACAATCGTATTCGAGAAATCAACAGTACGCCCATGGCTATCAGTCAATCGCCCATCATCGAGTAATTGCAACAAAATGTTAAACACATCACGGTGCGCCTTCTCTACTTCATCCAGCAATATGACGGAATAAGGCTGGCGCCGCACCGCTTCAGTCAGTCGCCCCCCTTCTTCATAACCAACATATCCCGGAGGTGCACCAATCAATCGCGCCACCGAATGCTTCTCCATGAATTCACTCATATCGATGCGAATCATATTGCGCTCATCATCAAACAGAAATCCTGCGAGCGCTTTACATAGTTCCGTTTTCCCCACACCCGTGGGCCCCAGAAACATGAATGAACCGATGGGACGATTTTGATCCTGTAAACCGGAACGAGAACGCCTGACGGCATTAGAAACCGCTTCGACCGCTTCATTCTGATTGATCATCCGCTGATGGATTTCCTCTTCCATTCTCAACAATTTTGCGCGCTCCCCCTGTAGCATTTTCGAAATCGGAATCCCAGTCCACATGCTGATTACCTTAGCAATATCTTCTGGTGTGACTTCTTCGCGCAACAATCGCTCACCACTATCATCTCCGAGTTCTGTGACCCGCTCTTCCATTTCCAACAAACGCTTCCGCGCTGCATTCAATTCCTGTTCTGCATTGTAGGCAGTCGTAAAATCTTCATTAGAATTCGTCTGTTGAGCCCGATTAAATGCTTGTTCATAAGCAGTATTCAGTCGATCGATTTCTTCCTTCAAAGGCTGCAAGCCAGATAAGGCTTCTTTTTCGGTTTCCCAGCGGGTCTTTAAAGCATTGACACTCTCCTCACGATCAGCGATCTGTTTTCGCAATTCTTCCAGTCGCTCTTTGCTATCCGCTGTTGTTTCCGCTGCCAGAGCAGTCGCTTCGATCTGCATCCGCGTTAACTGGCGAGTCGCCTCGTCTATCTCAGCCGGCATCGAATCCATTTCCATCCGCAAATGGCTGGCTGCTTCATCTACCAAGTCGATGGCTTTATCTGGCAAAAAACGATCATTAATATAACGATCTGACAACGTCGCTGCATTGATTAACGCATCATCCATAATACGAACACCATGATGCGTTTCGTAGCGTTCTTTTAGACCACGTAAAATGGAAATCGTATCTTCAACCGTTGGTTCCTGAACCATCACTGGCTGAAAACGCCTTTCGAGGGCAGGGTCTTTTTCGATGTATTTACGATATTCATCGAGAGTCGTGGCTCCCACGCAATGCAATTCACCACGTGCCAGTGCTGGCTTCAGCAAGTTTGAAGCATCCGCGCCTCCTTCTGCCGCCCCTGCTCCGACAACCGTATGCAATTCATCAATAAACAGGATGATCTCGCCTTTTGCCTGTTCGATTTCCTTCAGAACTGCTTTCAAACGATCTTCAAATTCACCACGATATTTGGTTCCCGCTATGAGCGCCCCCATATCCAGAGCAACAACCCGTTTATTCTTCAGATTCTGGGGCACATCTCCTATTACAATACGATGTGCAAGTCCTTCGGCAATCGCCGTTTTTCCAACCCCTGCCTCTCCAATCAACACCGGATTATTTTTTCGACGGCGGGATAATATTTGAATGACTCGCCGAATTTCCTGATCTCGGCCAATCACCGGATCGATCTTCCCCTGGCGGGCCAGCTCAACAAGATCCCTACCATACTGTTCCAGCGATTGATACTTTTCTTCAGGACTTTGATCGGTCACGCGTTGACCACCGCGTACGGACTGCAACGCCGACAAAACATCGTCTTCTTCAATACCGTTCAGTTCCAGCAGTCGCTTCGCAGGATCGTCTACAGTAGTAAATGCCAACAACAGATGTTCTGTCGAAACAAAATTATCCTGCATCTGATCGGCACGATCCTGGGCTGCTTGTAGAACTTGGAGCAACGCCTGGCCAATACCCACTTGCGTCGTAGCTCCCGTGACCTTGGGCAGACGTTGGATTTCGTCATCCACCATTTTTTGAAGCTGTGGAAGATTGGAGCCAATCTTTTGAATCAGAGGCTTCACAACGCCCTGCTCTTCATCCAGCAATGCTTTCAGTAAATGCAGTGGTTTTATTTCCTGCTGGCCAAAATCTTCAGCCGTTTGCTGGGCACGCTGTATTGCTTCTTGAGCTTTTACAGTCAACTTTTCAAATCGAAACGCCATAATGCTCCTCCAATTCTGTTTAATTTCTACGCAGCAACTCAACAGCTTGGATTATCTTACTGAATAACCAGCTGACAAGTAATGTCTTTAAAAATTTAGTTTGTTCAAGGAACAGGCCCAGTGAGGTGGGAAAAAATTGAGCCTGCTGATCTACATGACTATGTAAAAATTATATAGAAAACAAAATACATTAAGTAGAAAAGGTCTTTTTAAGTTAGGAGCCGGGAACCCAGAATGTAATCTGAGTCCCCGTTTCCTTTTATCTACAAAGTTGCAAAATCGAATCTGCTTTAGTCCTTTTTCTCAAATTCTGCATCAATCACATCTTCTTCCTCAGCCGGAGCAGCAGCAGCGTCTCCACCCTCTGCAGTTGCACCATCGGCTTCCGCAGCTTGGCCTTCTTTATACATCTGCTCGGTGAAAGCATGCGTCGCCTGCTGTAGTTCCTCACAAGCAGTATTGATGGCTGAAGCATCTTCAGTTCCCATCGCATCATTCACTTTTTTCACCGATGCTTCGATCGCTGACTTGGATGAATCATCGATTTTCTCAGAATGCTCTTTCAACAATTTTTCTACTTCGTAAACAAGACGTGAGCCATTATTTTTCGCCTCAGCCAATTCCATTTTCTTTTTATCTTCATCGGCATGAGATTCTGCCTGTTTCTGCATGTCTTCAATTTCTGCTTCAGACAAACCGCTGGACTGTTCAATCTTGACGGAAGTTTCCTTACCTGTCGCAACGTCTTTTGCTGAGACGTTCAAGATTCCATTCACATCGATATCAAATACCACTTTAATTTGTGGAACTCCACGAGGTGCCGGCGGAAGTTCTTCCAGATTGAACTGCCCCAACAAACGGTTGTCGGTAGCCATCTGCCTTTCGCCTTGGAAAACCCGCACGGTTACGGCAGTTTGGTTATCGGCTGCTGTGGAAAAGACCTGATCTTTGGTCACAGGAATTGTAGTATTACGTTCAACCAACTTTGTCATCACGCCACCTTCGGTTTCAATTCCCAAAGAAAGTGGAGTCACGTCCAACAAAACAACGTCCTGAACATCACCAGAAATAATACCACCCTGAATAGCAGCGCCGATTGAAACGACTTCGTCTGCATTCACACCTTTGTGTGGTTCTTTCCCAAAAATCTTCTTCACAAATTCCTGAACTTTTGGAACTCGTGTTGATCCACCAACCAGCACAACCTCATCGATTTCACTCGAATCAAGTCCTGCATCTTTCATTGCCTGTTCGACTGGCTTTCGACAACGTTCAACAAGAGAATCAATCAATTCTTCAAACTCAGAACGAGTAATCGCCATTTGCAAGTGCTTTGCACCCGTACTATCCGCAGTAATAAACGGCAGGTTAATGTCTGTCGATTGAGAAGAAGACAATTCTTTCTTCGCTTTTTCGGCAGCTTCACGTAAACGCTGTAATGCCATTGCATCTTCTCGCAGGTCAATCCCCTGCTCTTTCTTGAAGGCATCTGCAATATGGTTGATGAGTTCTTCATCGAAATCATCGCCCCCCAAGTGACCATCACCGTTTGTGCTCAGAGTTTCAATGATTTCGTCGCCAACTTCCAAAACTGAAACATCAAATGTTCCACCCCCAAAGTCAAATACGACAATTTTTTCGTCGTTCTTCTTTTCCAAACCGTAAGCAAGTGCAGCAGCCGTCGGTTCATTGATGATCCGCGAGACCTCAAGACCAGAAATCTGGCCTGCGTCCTTCGTTGCTTGTCTTTGAGCATCATTGAAGTACGCAGGAACGGTAACAACTGCCTTGTTGACTTTATGTCCCAGATAGCTTTCAGCAGCTTCTTTTAATTTCCGTAAGATCGAGGCTGAAATTTCCGGTGGAGTATAGGTTTTGCTACCAGCCTCAATTTTGACATAATCTTCTGGTCCACCAATAATTTTATAGGGAACAATTTTTTCTTCGCTCTGCACTTCACTGTGCCGTCGTCCCATAAATCGCTTTACGGAATAAACAGTATTTTTGGGGTTGGTAACAGCCTGACGTTTTGCCGGCTCTCCCACTAGCGTTTCCCCTTTATCGGTGAATGCGACAACACTAGGAGTGATCCGATTCCCTTCCAAGTTGGGAATCACTTTGGCTTCCCCACCTTCCATAATGGAAACCACTGAGTTTGTGGTTCCTAAATCAATTCCGATGATCTTTTCACCTTGCGACGACATTCGAGTTTCCCCTCTTTCTTTATTCTTAATTCAGATCTGTACAAGACATTGATTCAGAACGAAATTTCCTGCCGTGTACATCAATCATGTGCTTCTTATGGTTTCAATCAAAGAGCCAGTTGAAAACAGGCTAGCTACCTACTTAGCAATGCACGTGCCAAGCAGATTTTAACATCCAATTTAAATCTATAAACTATTTAAATACAAATACTTACAAATCATACAGTTTTCGTGAACTAAAAAAACGCCCCACACCGAGTGCCATATTGGCACCCCAGGTGACTAGGTCTGCCTGCACGTCAAAATGACATATTGGCAGTTTATATAACGAACCTCTTAGAATAAACGCTAAACGCTTCAGAGGTAAGGCTCAACCGCTTGACAGTCCCTAATTACGGCGGTACAAACTAGAACCATTAGAAGACTAAGTTGATTGTTTTTCAAAATCAATTCAAGCAGAGAGTAAAGTTTACAAATTTCGATTGATAGCCTAACTAACTGTTATATAGTACTTTATGAAATTCATTCAAAAACGTCATTCGGGAGAAATCCCAAACTGAGAAATTCTTAAGGGATTGTAATCCAATAGTGAAGCTGGCAGTAAGCAACGAGGCACAACCAAGGAGGGCATGTGATCTGGCTGCGGTTAATTTTCTGATAGACAGAAACGAGACTCACATCCTGAAAGATTCCGATGGCCAAGAAAAAAGCGGTTAAAAAAGCCACTTCAGTATCGAAACCGAAGGCGGCAGTCAAAAAACAACCAACCCCAAAACCGGCGGTCCGAAAAAGTAGTAAACGTAGCCCGGCATTGATTCAGTCCGAGTTAAAGAAGATTGACCGTGAAATTGTAAAACTGGTCAATAAACGCTGCTCAATGACCATCAAGCAGATCAAATCGGATCCTGATCCGCGAACAGCGATGTTCGATCCCAAATCAGATGAAGAACTGCGCGAAACGATCGAAAAGCTGAATTCATCCGGGCCACTCACAAATAACGCGATTCGAGGTATCTTCCGACAAGTTCTGAGTTCCGCCCGCAGACAAATCCATCCACAACGAGTCGCCTATCTTGGACCAGCTTATAGCTATACGCACTTGGCAGCTTTGGAACGTTTTGGTGAGGGTGCTGACATGGTTCCCGTGAATACCATCGGTGCTGTCTTTGAAGAAGTAAATCGCGGAAATACAGAGTTTGGTGTCGTACCTATCGAAAATAGCACCGATGGACGCGTTGTCGACACACTCGATATGTTTACCAGGCTCCCGCTTAGAATTTGTGGCGAAGTTCTGATCGCGGTCCACCATAATCTGCTTGCACGTTGCGAACGCAGTGAAATCACAGAAATCTACAGCAAACCGCAAGCGTTATCCCAATGTCGTGAGTGGCTTTCGAGAAATATGCCCCAGGCACACCTACATGAAGTGACCAGCACTTCAACAGCAGCCCAGTTAGCGGCAACCAAGCCAGGTGCAGCAGCCGTTGCCAGCCATCAGGCATCGGTCGAATATGACTTGCAGATAATTGTCGAAGGAATCGAAGATAATACTAATAATGTCACCCGATTTGCTGTAATCGGTGAAGAAGTTTGTGAACCAACAGGTAAAGATCGTACTGCTATTCTGGTTCATATCGCTCATAAAGCGGGTTCGCTGGCCGATACACTGCAAACCTTCAAGAAAAATAAAGTCAATCTTACCTGGATCGAATCCTTCCCCTTACGAGGTGAAGAGCCGGGGTATCTCTTCTTTATTGACTTCGAAGGACACATTCAGGAAGCCCATATTAAAAGGACCGTTAGTGAACTCGAAAAACGAGTGGTACGCCTGGAAGCTATGGGGTCTTACCCTCGCAGTGGCATTTTGGAATAACCCCCCTTTACTTTTCTACCAGACTCCTCAATTTTCCCCTCATAATTCGTGAAATCGAGCCAATAAGGGCTACATTTCATGTTTTTCAGCTGGGATCCTTGAATCACTGCCTCTGACTCAATAACTTATCCAGCACAAAACGTCCTCTCTGTAAACAAATTTCCGTATGTCAATGCTCAAAAATACGGATGATTTCTGACTTCTCTTTCTGATTAAAAGCGAAAGAGATTTCAAAACCATATAAAAGACAGAGAACCTTCAGCACTTTACCCCATTTAATTACAGGATGAATCATGCGTCGCTTTCTTGTAGCTGGTAACTGGAAAATGAACACCACCAAAGACTCCGGATCACAATTGGCCCAAGCTTTGGTAGCTGAAGTTCCAGAAGAGAATACAGCGGTCGAAGTCCTGGTTTGCCCTCCCTTTCCTTACTTGAGCACAATTGGTGACATCGTAAACGGAACGGGAGTCGGTTTTGGTGCCCAAAATTGTTATCACGAATCACCCGGGGCATTTACCGGCGAAATTGCAACAGAAATGCTATCTGACTTGGGTTGCCGCTCAGTCCTGTTAGGACACAGCGAACGACGGCATGTCCTTAAAGAAACCGATGCGGATATTAATCTGAAAGTAAAAAAAGCTCTCGATGCTGGCCTACAGGTAGTTTTGTGCGTCGGAGAGCTTCAGAACGAGCGTGAATCTGAACAGACGGAAGCTGTCCTCGACACACAGATGACAGGTGGCTTGAAGGGAGTAGACTCTTCTGCGTTTGACAAGATTGTTATCGCTTATGAACCTGTCTGGGCAATCGGAACCGGCTTAACTGCGACTCCCGATCAGGCGGAAGCGGCCCACCAATATTTGAGAAACTGGCTAAAAGACCATTATTCCGCAGAGATTTCTGATTCCACTCGAATTCTTTAT
>JAJDEK010000015.1 GCA_029259875.1 Planctomycetaceae bacterium | reverse complement strand
GAGGGTTGTTGCAAATTCTTTGTGCTGGATGTATGCCAAACGGAGCGCTTCGCGGGCCACCGCTTGTTCGAAGACCAGAGCTTCCTTGGTTTGGGGAATCGTAGTGGGGCGGATCATTTTGTTTTTGATATGATTCTGCAGTTCCCGTGGATCCATATCCAGATGCACCCAACGTAATATCATTGGTAGAGTGGCAGAGGCACAGACATTTGAGATGGAATAACTCATTCCCAGGTTGGCACTCACAGTTCGGTTAAATGTGCCATCAAACACACTGAAGACATCTGTTGTTGCGCCACCAATATCAACGCCCAGTGCATTGATGCCCTCCTGCTCAGCGATTGTCTGTAGAATATTACCGACCGCTCCGGGGGTTGGCATGATGGGCGCATCGGCCCAGGAGATCAATTTGTTGTAACCGGGGGCATGAGCCATGACGTGTTCCAGAAACAGGTCATGAATGGCATCTCGCGCGGGGGCCAGATTTTCTTGTTCCAGAATGGGTCGCACATTCGGAACGGTAGTGAGCGTGACATCGTCATCAAATGTTTCTTCGACAAATGAGATCACTTCCTGGTTACCGGCATAGATGATGGGCATCTTGTAGGTACCGCCAAATCGAGGCTGCGGTTTGGCTGGAGCGATCAATTCTGCTAATTCTATAACGTGCTTTTGAGTACCTCCATCTGTGCCTCCGGCTAATAAAATCATATCGGGGCGCAATTCGCGGATACGTTGAATTTGTTCGTGAGGAAGGCGTTTGTCGTTGGAGCAAATCGTGTCCATCACAATTGCGCCCGCGCCCAGTGCGGCACGTTTGGCGCTGGCAGCCGACATCTCCCGTACGACTCCGGCGACCATCATTTGCAGACCGCCACCAGCACTAGAAGTTGAAATATAAATATCACACCCAGTATCACCCTGTGCGGGCCGAATAATTTCTCCATTTTCATTAATGAGTTTTCGGCCCGCTAGCTCACCAACCTCTGTCACAGCATTCACAACGCCAACTGTTACGTCAGCGGCGGGTTCTTCGACCGTTGTTGGTGCTTCACCACGATATGTCTGCCGGTATTCACCATTGACTTTCTCGATTAAAATGGCTTTGGTTGTTGTACTACCACAGTCCGTAGCCAGGATCACATTGATTTGATCGAGATCAAATTGTTTTGCTGTTGTGGAGTTCATATTATGACTCGCCATCCGTGTGAATATGAAAGCAGATTAAAACATTTATGAAGTGATCGGCTGTAGTTAGGAACCATCCTCGCTATTTGTTTCTAGATTACTATTAACTGGGGTCCCCCCTTTGTTTGGTGGCACACTTTGATCGTTTGTGTGAGACGCACTGAGTGTTTCTAAACGCTGGCACATCCAGTCGATCGACCCTCGTTGTTCCAAAAATTCAGCGAACGTTTTTTGAGCCGTTCGATCAACTAAAATGGAGAGAAACGGAGAGAAGAAGTGAATGGCCTGCGAACCGATATAATTCAAAGGGCGGCAGGTCTCCAGCGACAGAATCGCCAGCGTGACCATATCTCTCCGAATAATTTCCTGGCAGATACGGTCAGCAATTTGTTGTTGTTCTTCTGAGGGAGAAAAATCTTCTGCGCGTTCTACCGCGAAGGCGTGCGCAAGCCACTGTTTGATCATTACCATCCTAGTAACACCTGCTGTGGGTTTAATTGACGCAAGTTATTTCTATAGTTGAAGTAAGTGTAGCAGCAGCAGACTCAGATTTAAATGATTACCTTCCCCTTCGAGAAAAAAAGATCCTGAAAGAATCTGCCCGTATTTTGATACAAGCTAGGAGTAGGATTACAGAGTTGGGGGGCTGTCTCACCCAAGCTTAAACAGCGTCTTGGCGTTAGCTGTTGTGATTTCTGCCATCTCTTCAAGAGTTTTATTATGGATTTCGGCCAGACAGGCGCAAGTGTGTTTGACAAACGCAGGTTCATTGCGTTTGCCCCGAACTGGGACGGGAGCCAGATAAGGAGCATCGGTCTCAACTAATAAACGATCCAGGGGAATTTCGCGTGCTGTCTCACGAAGTTCATCATTTTTCTTGAAGGTCAACATACCGGCAAAAGAGATATGCAGCCCCAGTTCCAGGCAAGCGACGGCTGTCTCCGGGCTACCACAAAAAGAATGCATGATCCCTTTGAGAGGACTTCCTTCCGATTCCTGTTGTAATAATTGTACGACATCTTCTTCCGCTTCCCGACAGTGAACGACAAAAGGCAGGTCAAGATTTCGGGAGAGCTGGATGTGTTTACTAAAGTAGTCACGTTGCAATTCGATGGGAGCATAATCCCAGTAGCGATCTAAGCCGGTCTCGCCGATTCCAACAACTTTGTGGGCAGTAGAGAGCGTTTGAATTAACTCCCAATCATTGGGTTTCATCTGCGCGACATAGTTGGGTTGGATACCGACTACTGCATAAACATGTGGAAAGGCAGCCGCGAGATCAACGGCTCGCTGACTGCTTTCTGCCGTGGTTCCGATTGTTAATATGGTTTCTACACCGGAATCGAATGCATGTTGAATGGTTTCAGGACGGTCAGGATGAAAGGCTTCTTCATCAAGATGGGCGTGGGTATCAAATAATTGCATCGGTTATGAATGATTTCAATTTTGAGATGTTTTTAGTTTCTTTTTCGGAGCGACTTTATTTACGTCAGTGGCAAAATGAATGGAATGAAAACCGGCAGCAAGGCTCGTGTCGTAGGTGCGGATCATTTCACCTAGAGGAACATCTTCTTCGATATCCAGAATGACGGGGATCTCTGGAGCCAATTCTGCCAGTGCGACCAAGGTCTGTTTCAATTGATCAAACTGAGCATACTCGCGCTCATTCAATTCTACAATGGTTTGATTACCCTCTCGTTTTAGTTTTAACCAGACTTCTCCTAATGGCTTTTCTTGAGGAACTGTTTCCGTAGATTCAATACTTCCCGTTGCGAGTTTTGTTGGTAAGAGAAATTCTCGAACCTGGTTCGCTGAAGCGCTAATAAAAAAGATCAACAAGAGAAACACAACGTCAATCATAGGCGTCATGGTTGCCTGATCCTGTATGTCATGACGTGTAGTATGGTGTGAAGGTATTTTCATGATGGAGCAGGCTTACTCGTTCAGAACTGCGAATTGAACATTGGAAATACCAGCACGGGCACAACTGATGAGGACGCGTTCCACGATGCGATAAGGAATTCGATGATCCCCTCGAATGCGAATTTCTGTTTCTTTTCGTTTCGTATCATCGATAGAAAGGAGTTTTGCGTCCAATTCCTCCGGAGAAATTTCATCGCCACGTATATGTAGCAGTTCGTCTAATGTAATGGTGACGATAATTCGTCGGGGTGGTTCTTCGAGCTCTGTTTTATTTTGTGAAGCAAGAGGGAGTTCGACTGCTTCGAGATTGTCATTCTGTGTTAAGTGGGTGGCAGCGAGGAAGAAGACAATTAGCAGAAAGACAATATCGATTAAGGGAGTAATATTAAAACGAATTCCTGGCTGGCGGGGTCGGGTTGGGATTCTCATGTTTCCTGACCTCCAGGATGTGGGGTAGGACGAGTCGCTTGCTGATTAGCAATACGTTGCGCGAGTTCCTCTTCCGGGCGTTTGCGAACTGGTTTTCCAGATTGTTTTACTGGCACAGGGATTGATCGCTTAAAGTCAGCAAAGACATGTTCTGCCAGTAAAGAAGATTGGGCAACAAGTTCGTCGATCCGGTTTCGAAAAAAAGCAAAGCTGGCAAGCGCAGGCACTGTGACGCTCAATCCGAAGAGAGTGGTGATCAGCGCTTTGGAAATTCCTGGAGCTAGTTCAGCAACATCCGGGTTGGCTTGGGCAGCGAACTCAGAGAATGCTAAAATCATACCCCAGACCGTTCCCAACAGACCCAGCATTGGAGATAAGGTTCCGATGACCGACAGGTATTCAATTTTGCGATTCAATCGTGCTGATTGCTGCATGGCAGCGTCTTCCATTGCTTTCTCAACCGCTCCATAGCCCATTTGAACTTCTGCCAATCCTGCCGAGAGTACATACGACAAAAAACTGGGATTCTCCTTACAAGCTGAATCAGCACTGCGATATTGCTGCTGTGTAACTAAAGAGTGGACTTCTTCTGCCAGTCCGGGAGGCATGAGCGCATTACTACGGATACTGATAATGTGTTCTACGATAAGCGCGACCATGGCCACACTCAAAACAGCGATAATGATTCCAATTGCACCAGCATCATCTA
>JAJDEK010000140.1 GCA_029259875.1 Planctomycetaceae bacterium | reverse complement strand
CCTCCTGCAAATCCACCTGAATTACGAATCGAACATCTTCGCCCCTCCTGGGAACGCAGACAGTCTTCTGAAGCGAATAAATATCGAACTGAACTGATTGCTATTTATGGAGAAGAAATTGGCAAGAAGGTCAAATACGCTGAAGCGTTCGAATTATGCGAGTATGGATCACGTCCTAATCGGAAAGCACTTTTGAAGCTATTCCCCATTCAGGCATCAATCCCCCACTCCGCTAAGAAATAAATGTTCAATCTGAATTTAAAAGCACAGCTAAGATAGCATCATAACACAACCTTTAGAGACGACACTTGTTCTCTCTAAAGGTTTTTTTTTGATAATGATCTGGTCAAACACAATCCAGAGGTAAAGAATTGACAAAAGTAGTATTCACCGTTTAGGATGTAATGACAGCGATCTAAAGGGGACTTACCTGTTCTCCCATGTTGCGATGGCGTAACATTGACCTCCCAGAGACGCACCCAGATCGTTGAATTGCCTGAGCATATGAGGCAAAAAATGAAGTGTCCTGCATACCATCTCACTGCTTGGATAATCGTTCCTCTTTGTGTAGTGAGTCAGATCTCTTTTGTGTTCGCCAAAGACACAATTGCTGATTCTCCCAAAACTGATTATCTCAAGCAAATCAGACCTCTATTTCAAGCCAAATGTTATTCCTGTCACGGACGGGAAAAACAGGAAGGTGGTTTTCGGCTCGACCTTAGAAGTCGCGCACTGGAAGGGGGCGATGGCGGCATCGCTATTGCTCCCGGTAACAGCCACAAAAGTGAACTTTATCATCGCATTTCAGGAACCGGTGATGGTGACAAAATGCCCCCCGAAGGTGAAGGAACACCTCTCTCTAAAGCAGAGTTGGCATTGGTCAAACGTTGGATTGAACAGGGAGCAAAGTGGCCAAAATCTTCTGATCAAAATGAGAAACTTCCAGGCTCAGACCACTGGGCTTTCCAACCCTTAAAAACAAATCCTCTCCCACAAGTTCAGCTCACTTCCTGGGTTAAAAATGGTATCGACGCATTCATTCTCCAAAAATTCGAACAGGAAAAAATACTCCCTTCCGATGAAGCAGACCGTGGTACTTTGATTAGACGAGTCTACCTAGACTTAATAGGACTCCCCCCTTCGATTAAAGAGTACGAACGCTGGACATCAGATACAGATCCAAACTGGTATGAAAAACTAGTTGACCATCTACTCGCGTCCCCCCACTACGGTGAACGCTGGGGCAGACATTGGCTTGACTTAGCTCGCTACGCTGACAGTGATGGATTTGAAAAGGACAGTAAACGGCCGCATGCCTGGCGTTGGAGAACCTGGGTCATCAACGCGTTAAATGAAGATCTGCCCTTC
This sequence comes from Planctomycetaceae bacterium, assembly GCA_029259875.1. Classification (GTDB taxonomy): domain Bacteria; phylum Planctomycetota; class Planctomycetia; order Planctomycetales; family Planctomycetaceae; genus Gimesia. Next base: position 4,098 of record JAJDEK010000140.1, on the reverse strand, counting down.
GATCAGTTTTCGATTGAACAACTTGCCGGTGATTTATTGCCGAAGCCTACGACCAATCAATTGGTTGCAACCGGCTTCCACCGAAATACCCTCATCAATCGGGAAGGTGGAACCGATCCGGAAGAAGATCGCGTCAAGCGAACCGTCGATCGCACGAACACACTGGGATCAGTCTGGTTGGGAATGACTGTCGGTTGCGCGCAATGTCACACTCATAAATATGACCCGCTCACACAGCGCGAATATTATCGGCTGTATGCATTCTTCAATTCATTGACTGAACCAGATATCGGTGCCCCTCTGCCTGCCGAACGTGCCGCTTACGAAAAAGCGAATCAGACTTATCAAAAAGATCATGGTCCGCTTGTCAAATCCACCCAGGATTATGAACAAAATCAACTTAGGCAGTCACTGGCAAAATGGGAAACACAAAGTCCGGATAAAACACCGCTCTGGACCATTCTGAATCCCGAATCAGTTCACGCCAAACAAAACACTACCCTTAAGATCCTGCCCGATCGTTCTGTACTGGCAGAAGGACATAATCCGGGACGCGCGGAAATCTACACCCTTACCTTCAAGACCAAGTTAAAAAACATCAACGGAATACGTCTTGAAGCACTGCCAGATTCCAGTCTTCCGAAAAATGGCCCCGGACGTAGCCCTTCCGGCGACTTCGAACTAACGATGCTCACGGTAAAGGCCGCAGCCCTTGAATCTCCCAAATCAACAAAAGAAATCCCCCTGAACAAAGCCCAAGCCAGTTTTGAAACGGCTGGATACAAAGTTGACCGCGTCATTAATAACAGCCCTCATACCGGCTGGTCGATTAGTCCACAGCAGGGAAAGAAACAGATCGCGACATTCGAAACAAAAGACGCCTTCGGGTTTGATAAAGGCACACTCATCACGGTTTCATTACAACACTCAACAACACGTAAGCTCTATCATAACCTTGGGCGTTTCCGTCTTTCACTCACAACCGGTTCCAAACCGTTAGCTCTGACCGGCATGACGGATTTGATTGCGGATACCCTTAACACACCTCAGAATAAACGGACTCCTGAACAACAACAGGAACTATCGGAATATTACCGCACGATAGATCCTCAGCTTAATAAACTGAAAGATGCTGAACTCGCCCACAGAAAAAAAGCTCCAAAGAATCCGGCTACAACCACAAAAGCCCAGGTCGTAGACCACCTCAAAGTCCCTCGCAAAACACACCTCATGGTGCGTGGTGATTTTCTTAACCCGGCAGACGAAGTTCACCCGAACACACCAGCGGTCCTGCCTTCCCTGAATTCTCAAAATCCCAATCGCCTGGATTTAGCTCGGTGGTTATTCAGTCCTCAAAATCCGTTAACACCGCGTGTGACCGTCAATCGTATTTGGAACCATTATTTTGGACGCGGTATTGTGTCCACTCTTGACGATTTTGGCACACAAGGTGAGCCCCCTTCTCATCCGGAACTTTTAGACTGGCTCGCTATTCAATTCCGTGATAATAATTGGAGTTTGAAACAACTTCATAAATTAATCGTAACGTCAGCCACGTATCGTCAGTCATCAAATAGTAGACCGGAACTGGCTGAACGAAACCCCTATAATACTTGGTTGTCTCATCAGAACCGTCTACGAGTTGAAGCAGAGATTGTCCGCGATCAGGCGCTTGCTGTCAGTGGCTTAATGAAACACAAAATTGGCGGACGCAGTGTCAATCCACCACAGCCTGATGGTATCGCCAGTCTGGGATATGCAAACTCAGTCAAATGGCCTACCAGTAAAGGGGATGATCGTTATCGACGTGGGTTATATACCTTCTTCCAACGAACGGTTCCCTATCCCATGCTAATGGCCTTTGATTCTCCCGACTCCAATCTGAGCTGTACGCGCAGAGAAAGATCAAATACTCCCATCCAGGCACTGACAATCTGGAACGACCCCGTCTTTTTTGAATGTTCACAGGCACTCGGTAAACGTATTGTCGCAGAAACACAAAACAAAAACTCTAATCTCGATACCCGCATCAAACGTGCTTTCCAACTCTGTTTGGCGCGACAACCTTCAGATGAGGAAATCAGCATTGTTAAGCAGCTTTATCAAGATCAGACCCAACTGCTCAAGTCAGATCAAGCAGCCGTCAGCCAACTGACAAAAGCTCAGAAAGTCCCCGCTGGTAGCACACCGCAAGAGGTTGCGACTTGGATAATCATTGGACGAGTTTTAATGAATCTGGATGAGTTCGTCACACGTGGCTAATCGAATAGAGACTCAGCCTTGTAATTTTTTAAACGATATTTTTTACGATTCGGACAGATAAAACGATGAATACTCATTCTGACTCTTTAAATCTGGCACGTCGTCGATTTCTGATGAACTCTTCATGCAGTGTTGCTGGTTTTGCGCTTGCTGCGATGATGGAAAAAGAAGGATTACTTGCTTCAGAAACCAATCTGCCTAATCCTCTGGCCCCCAAAGACTCTCATTTTCCGGGAAAAGCGAAAAACTGTATCTTCATTTTTCTAGCGGGTGGTCCCAGCCAACTTGATTTATATGACCCCAAACCGAAACTTCAGGAGTTAAACGGACAACCACTCCCTAAAGAGGTCACTGAAAAAGTTCGTTTTGCATTTATCAATAAAGAAACCGCAACTTTAAGTGGTAGCCCTCGAAAATTCACAAAACATGGTGAATGTGGGACCGAATTTTCCGACTTGCTTCCGAATATCGCATCTTGCGCGGATGATATCGCTCTGGTTCGCTCGATGTATACCGAACAGTTCAATCATCATCCCGCTCAATTAATGATGAATACCGGAGTCGGCCGATTTGGTAGACCCAGCGTAGGCTCATGGCTGAATTATGGACTGGGAAGTCAATCTACCAACTTACCGGGATATGTTGTACTGACAGCCGGACGTGGCGCAAGTGGAGGCGCATCGCTCTGGTCGAGTGGCTCCCTACCATCGACTTATGCTGGAGTCTTATTCAGAAATAAAGGTGAGCCGGTTCTGAATTTAAACAATCCTCCGGGCATCAGTTCTGAAATTCAGAAATCCGGACTGGAAGCCATCAAAAGTTTAAATCGCAAGCAGCTTGATCAGACAGGCGATGAGGAAATTGCCAGCCGTATTGCCAGCTATGAGCTTGCGTTTCAAATGCAATCTTCGGCACCTGAGTTAATTGATTTATCAAGCGAAACCAAAGCAACCCAAACCGCGTATGGAGTCGATCGTAAAGGTGACACCAAAAAAGGGAAACGGGGAGGAGGCTCAGATGCCGAAGCTGCCTTTGCACGCAATTGCCTTTTAGCGCGCAGGTTGGTGGAACGAGGAGTTCGGTTTATTAATCTCTATCATGCTTCCTGGGATCACCATAGCGGCCTTGATGCTGGTCTTACCCGTAATACTAACATCGTAGATCAACCCGTTGCCGCATTATTGAAAGACCTGAAACAGCGTGGCTTACTCGATTCAACCCTCGTCGTGATGGCCGGAGAATTCGGGCGAACGCCACTTGGCGAAAATCGTACTGGCTCCAAAGCAGTCACAGGCCGCGATCATCACCCCAGTGCATTTAGCCTTTGGATGGCCGGTGGAGGCGTCAAAGGGGGACAAGTGATTGGCAAAACCAGTGAACTTGGCTGGTCAGTTGAAGAAGAGCCGGTGCATATCAATGATTTTCATGCAACGCTGCTACACCTGTTTGGCATGAACCACTTGAAATTAGCTCAGAAATTTGGCGGCCTCGATATCCGATTGACCAATGTCGGTGGAAAAGTCGTCGAGAAGCTGATTACTTAATCTAAGTGAACCCGCTAGAGAATATAATCGAACCACTCAACAGAGACATTATGGGAAGCGAATTTCACCACCAATAACCAAACCATGTAATTTGTAGCTGTCAAGATTGTCTTGTGCTTGTAGCGATACGCCATCGGTTGTATTCGCAGAAGAAACATTGTAGTAAGTCGTAGTACCTGGTCTGGCAATCTGGTTTGCCCACAAGAAATTGTACCCCACGTTAAACGTGAAGTACTCACTCAGGTGAATACGAGCATTCACACCAAACTCGAATGTAGGTGCAAATCTTGTC